>CAYSCL010000018.1:0-18100 GCA_964429545.1 Candidatus Woesearchaeota archaeon | reverse complement strand
CCAGAACTAGAATCAACAAATAAAGTATTTGTATTAACACTAAAATTATTTACACCCAAAACCAAATTTTGATTAGCTCCAGTATAAGGAACATAACCAGATAAATCAATTGCAGAAACATTCAAATTAGTAAGTCCACTCCCATCTCCAAATAAATAATTAGCAGTAAAATTATATCCAGATAAATCTAAATTAGAATCAACTTCAATTCCAGAAGTGTTAACATATTTTGCACGAAAAGCATAAGGCGTTCTAGAGATTTTTGAATTGTTAATTAGAACATCATCCCTATAATGACATAAATAATATTGATTATCATAATCCAAATTTACATTAGTCAAATAATACGAAATAATTCCTCTTGAATCAGTTGTCAATGTTGCAGAATCAGAATAAATAACATTATTACAATCACTCGTTGTCGAAATATTAAAATCAAAATCAAAAGTTCCTGTCACAACATTTCCACTACCATCAACAGTTTGAATATTCAAATGAAGTTCATCCAAAATAGATGCAGCAAAAACAAAACTTAACATAAAAACAAATAATAAAATACCAAAAATTCCCCTCTTTTTTTCAATTGAAATTGCCATTAATAATTTAACCTACTTTTTATGGTTACTCTACACAAAAATAGTATATAAAGATTACTTTTACCTACACCACACTTCCCGACGGTAAATTTTTTACCTACACTGGAAAAAACAAAACAATGTTTTTACTTACCTTTGAAATCAAATTGATTGTTCAAAATCTTTAAATATTCAAAAATTCATTGATTCAATATAGCCCTATAGTACAGTGGTCAAGTATGCTAGCCTCTGGAGCTGGAGACCCAGGTTCGAATCCTGGTAGGGCTATTTGGTCTAAAGACCAAACTTCATCATTCTAAGTTGTAAAATTCAATTAGATTTAATTTCTTTAGAAATTGGCCCAGGTTTGGTACAGAGTTTCACAAACTCTTGTGCCACGGAGAGCTTTAGCGACCCACGAATCCTGGTAGGGCTATTAATTCGAACCGTTGGTTTATGTTAAGCAATTGTGTTGGCGAGCATTCAACTTGTTAGTGAGTGAAACAACTCACAAATTCTGATGGGGTCATTAATTAAAAATAAGAGTTTCAAGTAATTTTTCTAATCAATTCTAAAATTTTATAAACAAAAAGAATCATTAATTTACATGCCCCGATAGTTCACAAGCTAAAGCTAGACTATCGATTGTCGGAAGCCCCGATAGTTCAGAGGCCAAGAATATCGCCCTCTCACGAAACAAGATTTTGGAAAAGAGGTGACTTGAATCTTGATGAAAGAGAATGGTCTAGCATCTCAATGCAACCACTTTTTCGGAGAACGGCGGTGACCCGAGTTCGAATCTCGGTCGGGGCGTATTTTCAACCTTTGGGTTGAACTTATTCTGAAATTCTAACACGTAAAATTCAACTAAATTTATTTCTTCAGAAATTGACACGAGTTTAGTTCGATTCAAATATTCACTAGCGGACTACGGAGAGTGAAACGACCCACGAATCCTGGTAGGACTATTTAATTCTAAAACAAAAAATCAGAAAACTTTATATCTAACAGACTATTTTCTAAAACCATGTTTTCATCAAAAATACATTTAAGTAAATCAGCATATGAAAATAATATCAAATTTATAAAAAAATTAGCTGGAAAAAATACAAAAATTTCATCTGTAGTAAAAGGTAATGCATATGGACACGGAATAAAAAAATTCATACCTCTTGCAGAAAATTGTGGAATAAATCATTTTTCTGTTTTCAGTCAAGACGAAGCCTTCAAAGTAAAAAAATATTGTAAAAAAGAAACATCAATAATGATAATGGGTTTCATTTCATTCAAAAAAATAGATTGGATAGTAGAAAATAATATTGAATTATGGATATTTAATTTTCAGAGATTAGAAGAAATCATAAAATCTGCAAAAAGATTAAAGAAAAAAGCAAAAATACATATTGAACTTGAAACAGGATTAAATAGAACAGGATTTGCAGAATCAGAAATTCCAAAATTGTTTGAAATGTTAAAGAAAAATAAAAAACATCTTAATTTAATAGGCTTATGTACACATTTTGCAGGTGCAGAAAGTGTTTCAAATTATTATAGAATAAGAAAACAGATTAAACGTTTCAAAAAATATGTAGAAAATTTCAAACAAGAAAAAATAAACTACAAAATACTCCACGCAGCATGTTCAGCAGCAATGGTGACATTCCCCAAAACACGTTTTGACATGGTAAGAGTAGGAATTATGCAATATGGTTTTTGGCCAACAGATGAAACAAAAATGTATCACCTTGCAACAAGAAAGAAAAAATTAGATCCCCTAGTGCCAATCCTAAAATGGGAATCTGAAATAATGAGTATCAAAAACATACCAGCAGGGGAATTCATAGGATACAGTGATTATTATTTAGCAAAAGAAGATATGGTCATCGGAACTGTCCCAGTAGGTTATGGTCAAGGCTACAGTAGAATATTGAGCAATAATTCCTGGGTTTTAGTAGACGGAGAACTTGCAGAAGTAATAGGAGTAATAAACATGAATTTATTCCAAGTAGATTTAACAAATCTTCCAAATCCAAAAATAGGAGACAGAGTTACATTAATCGGAAAAGAAGGGGAAAAAGAAATACGTTTCTCTCCTTTCAACGAAAGAAAAAGTTCATTGAATTATGAAGTTTTGACAAGAATACCAGAAAATATACCTAGAATAATATCAAAATAACTTTAAAAAATAAAAAATCATTTTGGAACTCCCCAGCATAACTTTTTTATACACAATAATCCTTAATTTAACATGGCACTAGGAGTTACATTTTTCATTGTTGCATTTTTGGTAATTGCTATTTGGTTAATAATTGAATTCAAAAGATTAAAACATAAATTATTCGCTTTTTTCTTAATAGGATTGATACTATTCACCTACATAAGTTTCACTGTAAGTCTAAAAGGACATGATGTGGATTTCACAAGTGTTTCAGGGGTTTTAGAGGCAGGAAAATTATATTTTGCATGGATGGGGGGAGTATTTGGGAACTTCAAATCAATAACAGCCTACGCATTCAAACAAGATTGGAAGAAAGTAGACACAAATATAACCGATGATGCCGAAGAAGAAATCAATTCCGTGTGGGAAAAGCTCAAGTAAATATTTAAAAACTAAAATAACTTAACTATAACATGGCTAAAAAAAAGAGTGTGAAGAAAAAATCAAATAAGAATCAAAATATTACTTCTAAAAAAGTATTAGAAAAAAAGAAATTAAAGACAGCAAAATTACTAACAACTTCAGTCATAGTATTTTTAATTTCATTCGTACTCTACCTTGCATCAACTGATGAATCTACTCTAGAAGCAATAGCTGGATTTATTGCGATTCTTGCAGGAGCAGTAGTTCTTTTAGGAATAACAATTGAAGTTATACTATTTCTTTTGAAAAGAGCAGGTAAAAAATAAAGCCACAATAGAAATTAAAATAGAAGTTGTTTAATGGTTTTATTATTTAAACTTCTTTTTTATTTGGTATAAACAAATAACATAAATTGCAAGAGCAACAAAGATGGCCCCTACTGCAGATAAAAGAATATTGTTCCCCTTTTCTATAAGAATTTGATAAGATAAAAGAGAGCCACCTGCAATAAAACCTCCAGCCGTACTAAAATATAAATCTCTTTTAGCTCTCAAAAATTCTTTTTCTTTATTTTTCATTTTTTACTTTTTCCAAAAACAATTTCAAAAATCAAACCTATAAATACCACTACAATTCCAAATCCCAGAGCATAAATTAATTGTTCTTTAGCCATAAAAAAATAAAATTTAATTATTATTTAAATTTTTATAACTCCAATTTGGAGACAAATTTATTAAAATTTAGAACCACGTTCAGAAATTTTAACCTATAAATTCTGAACTCCAGTTCAGTAAACAATAAGCCACAGCCGAGAGTCGAACTCGGGACCTCTACATTACCAATGTAACGCTCTACCAACTGAGCTACTGCGGCAAACTTTTGTTTTTTATTCATCCTAACCGCAGTACATGCTGCGGCATAATTATCTAATTTCAAAACTCTTTTTAATATTTTTTATAAAAATCAACAATAATTTCAAAAATTTTCCCCCTTAATTTAATCCTTTAAAATTTCTAGAATCACATTCAGGAATTTTACATATCAAACTTCAACCAAATTTCTCAAAAATTTCCTTCAAAGATATTTCAAACAAACTAACAGGCATCTTAATCTTCCAATTTTTCAAAATCTTAGGATGAACCTCACCAATAGAACCAATTTTTTTACCATCAAAATGAATTTCAGCTGAACGGCCATCAATATAATAATCCTCAACCCCATCTTTAGCTTTAATTTCAAATTTAATATTCATCATTCTTTCCAAATAATCCAGAATTTGCTTCACATCAGTGAAATTTCCAGGAGTAAAAGAAACACATAATTTTTCAGATTCAACGATACTCTTATTTTCTAAATTAAAAACCCTGCCAACTTCAAAAATTTTCTGCGGATACTCAGCATCATTATTTTCAGAAATTATTTTCAAAACATAATGAGTCAAATCCTTTCTCAAAATACCAAAATCAGTTTTAGATTCTTCTAATTCTAAAAAACCTTTTTCTTGTTTTTCTTGAACACCCATTTTAGTAAACTGATCTTGTTTACGGGTTAAATGATAATTAGAGATTTCTAACAAACCACAACTAACCAAAATCTCCGAAATCTTTCTTTTAACAATCGCCCGAGAATCTTCTTCACCAATTGTAGAAATTTTAGGAATAACAGGTTCAAAATTATCATAACCATAAGCAATTGCGACATCTTCAATCAAATCTACTTCATGCAAAACATCAACCCTCCAACCAGGAATTTCCACAACTCCCTCTTTATAACTATGGCCCATTTTTTCAATTAATGTTTTAACATCTTTTTCTTTCAAATCAATTCCCAACAACTTATTTGCTTTCTTAACAGAAAAATTCATTTTTTCAGTTTCCAAACTCGGCGTGATTTTATCCTTTATTTTCATTTGATAAATTTTTCCACCCATTTCAGCCAAAGATGTAACAACAATATTCAAACACTTCTCCAATGTCTCCAAATCAAAACCAGAACATTCAACAAAAACTTCTTTTGTTTTTTCAGTAACTCTCCCAGTCCTTTCAGAATTAATAATTGGAGGCATGGATAAAACATTATCCTCAGAATCTACAAAAATTGGGAATTTAATTTTCCCCGCCAACAAATGAGCATAATCTCTTCCTGTAGGGTGTTTTTGTAAAATTTCCAAGCCAGACATTTCTCTGGGAGATTCCAAAGGATGAAAACGAATTCTATCTGGTTCAACAGCCTTATAATTAATTGGCAATTTAATTTTATCCAATGGATAAATTCCCAAAGCCATTTTTTTCCTACGCCTGCCAATAGTAGAATGTAATTTTTCCTGTAAATCAATTATATCTTTTATCTTATTATCATCCAATTTCAAACCCCGCACAATTGCACAAACAGTAAATGGCCGAACACCTTTAACTGAAGAATCAACTTTAACTTGATAATTTTTTTCAGGTTTATGTAATTTATATTTTTTCAAACCAGTTTTCTTACCCAAATAACCCAAAAATCCCCTCTTAAAACCATAATAACTCAATAAATCCGGCCTATCTGGAGTAACATCCAACTCAACTTCATTCTCATTCAAATTTTCAACAGTAGTTCCAAATAAAGCAATTTTTTGCTGCATCTCTTCGGTTAACTTTCCGATTTCTTTTTCAAAAATTTTACGATTAAATTTTACACTTGCCATTTATATTCTCAACCAGCCCTTAATTTTTCTTAATTGATTAATATCATTTTTATACAATTCCCTCAAATCTTTAATTTTATAATAATCCATAATTATCCTATCAAAACCTTGTCCCCAAGCCAAAATAGGAACATCTTCTCCCAACAAAGTTACGGATATCTCGGGTCTAAAAATTCCAGCTCCACCTAACTCCAGCCAAACTTTCTTTTCAGGATGCCAAACATCCACTTCCACAGAAGGTTCAGTATATGGAAAATAAGCTGGCCTAAATCTTATCTTATCAAAACCCATCTTAGAATAAAACTGTTTCAAATAACCCAACAAATGCCTCAAAGTTACATTTTCTGCAACAACAATTCCTTCCGTTTGATAAAATTCAAAACCATGCGACCAATCAACAGTTTCATTTCTAAAACATTTTCCAATTGCAAAATATTTTTTAGGTAAATCTTCTTTTTTCAAATTTGAAACAGTAAAAGCAGATAAACAAGTAGTATGTGTCCTTAAACAAAACTTTTTAGCATCTTCTTCATCCCAATTATATCTCCAACCCTTAGAACCATCAATTCCTTTTTCATGCGTTTCCTTAACTCTTTGAACAATTTTTTTATCAGGCAATTCCCCATTTTTATCAATAAAAAAAGTATCTTGCATTTCTCTAACTGGATGATCCTGGGCAGTAAACAAAGCATCAAAATTCCAAAAACTAGTTTGAACCATATTTCCAATCATTTCTTCAAAACCCATTTCAGTCCAAATTTTCCTAGCATTATCAATAGCAGCATTAACAAAATGTCTTTTCCCAGCATTAATATGGGGGACAGGTAAACTCAAATCATATCTTCTAAATTTTTTGCCCTTCCAATTCTTTTCACTTTTCAAAATTTCAGGAGTTATTTGTTCAATTAATTCTTTATCCAAATCCTTAGAAACCATAATGTCTTTACCTAATTTAGTAATTTTAATCCCAATTTTCTTCTCTTCATCAATTTCAATAATGCCCTTTCTTTTTTGAAATTCCTTAAATGCAAATTGTTGTTCAGGATTTAGATTATTAAATTCCAAAGGTAAAGACTCCAAAAATAATTCTTCTAAAGTTTTTTTAACAATTTCTTCTTTTGAAGCATTCAAAACAACTTTTCCATTTTTCAATTCAATCAAAGCTTTCTTTTTCAAAGCACCAAGAGATGCCTTAAATTCATCACTAGACAAACTAGCCTCTTTTTGAACATTTTTTATTGGAAGTATTCTTTTTTTATCCAAAGCTAATAAAAGCCTTCTTTCAGGCAAACCTTTCTTTTTATACAATGCACCATTAACTCCAACACCAATGATTTTCTTTTTTTCAGTTGTAAGTTCAACTAAGCCTTTATTTTGTAAATATTCAAGGGCCCTCAAAACAGAAACTTTATCTAAATTCGATTTTTTACAAATTTCCGATAACTTTTCATTCAAATGAGGAAGTATTTTTCTTTCATTCGGACTCAAAGATTCTAACAATTTCTTCATATGTTCTTAATTTTGCATTCCCAATGCTATTTAATTAAGGACACCCGCAGGGCGACCGTTTCTATGTTTAATGGGAGTGTTAGGAATTAGTTTTTACGAATTCATAACTTCAATACAAAAATCCCAGTAATTAAAAAGGTTTGTTTTTAACCCCTAAATTTATAAATTTCCTTTGATTCAGACAATTATGAAAAACAAGAGAGGTCTTTCACAAGTCGTTACAACAATCATTCTAATTTTATTAATAATTATGGCAATAGCCGGAATTTGGGTGGTTGTTGACAGAGTTATTTTAGAGGGAACAGAAAAAATAAACTTAGAACAATTTACAATTGACTTGAAAATAGTTTCGGCAAAAATAAATTATACCTCGGGAACAGCAGAAATAAAAGTAAAAAGAAATCAAGGTGAAGGAAATTTAACCGGAATAAAATTTATCGCTGAAGATCCCCAAACATCCGAAGTTTACGAAGAAAGATTTGAAAGATTTGAACCACTTGCACAAAAAACATTTTTTATAGATTTAATAGTCCCAGGAAGTGATTTAATAATCTCTGAAATAGAAAAAATTTCAATTGCCCCAATATATATTGGAGGTGGAAAAACTACAGAATCATTAGGGAGTATAACTGATTCAATCTCCGGTTTAGAAAATTTAAATTTGACAGGTTCAGGAGAGGCGCAAGAAATAGGAAATGAGACAGGAGGACAATGTATACTAGACATAGATTGTGGAGAAGATTATTTTATTGATGGAACCAAAATATGTAATGAACTAAATGACGGAGTATTACAATACGAAAAAAGATTTAGTTGCATTCTCGGTTTTTGCCAAGAAGAAAATATTTTGACAAATTTAGAATCCTGTGCACAAGGAACAATATGCTATGATGGTCATTGTATAACTGAACCAATACCCTGTACAGAAGAAACAGTTGAAATTGATTGTGGAATAGATAATTGGATTGGTCAAATGGGATGTCAATCAAACCCAGAAGCAATAATACAAAATTTTAGAACATATAATTGTATAGAAGGTACATGTCAATCATATACAGAAATTATTGTTAGAGAAGAATGTGTTGGGGAAGAAATTTGTTATGAGGGAGAATGTTTTGAAGCTCTTGAATGTACTGATAATGCAGATTGCCAACAAGGATATGTTTGTGAAGAAGGGGAATGTGTTGTAGAAACTGTTATGAATTTTGGAACAGTAAGATCTGCCTGGCCTTTTGGCATTGGAGAATATTTTGATAGCATGGATTTACCGATAAATGATACAATTAACATAAGATTCAAATACATAATTTTTCCAGAAAGCTTAGAAACTAGATGCTTGCAAATAAAAGATTTCGTTTATCCTACTTTTGAAGGAGGGATATCTTATGTGAGGCTGAGTACTTCTCCAACAAACATTTCAGACGGAGATTCATACGAAGTATGGGAAACAGATTACATCTGTACAACACTATAAATTTTTTATTAAAGAAGTTTTCAAACCCAAAACCAATAATAAACTTTTCAAATCATAAATATCACCATTTTTTGTATTAATAAATTTCAATCCAATACCATATTTATTACACAAAAAAATATTTTGTTTCAATCTTGCAAGAACTCTGGATTTTTCTTTAGAATTCAACAATTCATCAAAATCAAAAACAACAAAAATATTTTTTTTCTTTGCAATCTTTGCCATAACTTGATTAAATCCAGAATTTCTTTGTTTCATATAATCCTTACGTTCAGACAAAGGCACCAAAATTCCAGAAACATCTAATTTTTCCATAACTTTGCGATTTAACTCATCATCAGAAGAACTAAAAATAATTTCCTTCCCCTCATTATTTTTAACCAATTCTTTCAATCTATTGAAATTTTTTTCCTTCAAAATTATTTGTTCCATGTTATCCACTTATTGTAGTTCCAACAAACTTCTGCCAACTCAAATATTTATCTAATTGACTTAAATCCTTTATTATATGCGTAGGAATTTTCTTCTTCATAATAATTTTGGAAGCTCCTTGATCAAGAACAAAATGTTGCCCAGGTTTAAATTTAATTTTTTGAACCATTTCATCAAAATCTTTCCAAGAAATCTCAGAAATAAATTTTGCATTCTTATATGTATTTGGATCTTTATCATATAATCCCTTAACATTTGTTAAATTCACAAATTCTCCTCTAAATTTTTTAGCCAAAATTGCAGCCACAGAATCAGAGGTTTGGTCTGCCTTATATTCCAAAGCACCACAAAAAACAATCCCTTGTTTTTTCAAATATTTGCCAACAGTTTTAACTGTGTGAGGAACACCATGCATTGAATCAAAACCAAAAAAATGAGAAACAAAACGGGCATTAGAACGAGTCGCACTTATTCCAGCAAGAGATTGATGAAACTCATCCCCCCCATCCTTTCTTATTGCTTTAATATATTTCCTAGCTAAACTTCCTCCCCCACAAACAACAACAAAATCATAATCTCTTTCATGTTTTTTTAAAACATCTTTAAATTTTTTCAAATATCTATAGTTTACATCATCAGGAATTATTTGGCTCCCACCAAGACTTAAAACAACAACCTTTTTTTTTCTCCTCATAAAAAACAAAACAAAAAACAGTTTTTATATTTTACCTAGAAAGGAAATTCTTAAATTCTTCATGAGAATCAAAAACATTTCCATTAAACAATCCATGAATTAATTGAGATTTTTCTAAATGAGGTTTTAAATTAGGATTTGAAACAAAATATGATTCTTTATTTTCATTTATACAATATCTATGAAAATTCATCATAACAGAAATTGAATTAGAAATATAATTTATTGAATTAACTTGAGAAAAATCCAAACAATATCTCCTTGCAGAAGAATTTGAAATATGTTTCATTAATTGAGATTTTAAAAGATTAAATTGGGGTTCAACAGAAATATCTGGAACTATAGTCAATAATTGAACATCTTTTATTTTTCTACCATTAAAAAAATACTTTTTTTGATTTTCCATAAGAAAATCAAATTTTTTGAAACTTTTAAAGATTATTGTGCTCAATTTCATTCTAAAAATCTATTTTATCGTGAAAAGTTTATCATTATCTCCAACTTCAAAAACATCCAACCTAACTCCAGAATCAATCCATCCGTGAGCATAATTCAAAGCTGCAAAAGCATTAACATAATCGCCTTTTTCCTTAAAATGTTTAGCATCAGAAAGATAATTAGAAACCATTTCAATTATTTCATTTGCATAGTGCTCTTTTCCATCAATAATATTCTTTTTCACAATTTCAAAAGCACTTTCAGTTACATCAAAATATTTCTTCAACTTTTCTTCATTTATTCTATCTTCAACCATAAAATTTCAAAACAAAACCAAATTATAAATCTATCCAAAATTCACAAAACCTTTAAATAAAAAGAAACAGTATAAATAACAAGAGGAAAAATGAAAAAATACTTTGCATTTCTAATATTGGGAATAATACTTCTTGGCTTTGCCTTTGCACAGACCACCCAAATAACCAGTGATGTAGAAGATTTTGTAAAAAAGGTTGCAAAAAGTAAAGGGATTGAAGAAGAAAGAGTAACAAGCATAAAAGATGTAGATTTCAAAAAACTCCCAAAAGATATTAATCTTCAAAATATTGATGAAACAAATTTAGCATTATATGAAGTTCAAGTAACAGATGAAGAAAAACCAGTTTACATAGTTACAGCATCTGGAACAAAAATCAAAGAAACAATAAAAGAATTTGCACAAAAAATGCTATTAACTTTCGGGCAGGATGAAGTTATATCTGAAACAACATTTTTAAAAAATGCTGTAGGAGTTTTGGGTAGCCAAGACAAAGGATATGTTATGATAAGAGATGGAAGCATAACAGGGCTATCAACAAACTTAGAAGCGATAGATGGTGCAGGGAAAGTAGAAATAATAATTTACAAAAATGGTGAAGAATTCGGTTTTAGAAATACTTTCCAAATAACTGAAACAAATACATATGAAGATTATGATTCAATTTCAAATGATGTTTTAATTTTTGAAAAAGGAGATTTAATTTCTACAAAAGTTGTTATTTCTGGAAACATACAAATAAGAGATATAACAACCCTATTAGAAATTGAAACTAAATAAATAAAATGAAAGGAGGTCATAAAACAATGAGACAAGATAAAACAAAGTTAACAATAAAAATTTTATCTGCAGCTGTAATATTATTGCTAATTTTTATAGCTTTTTTCTTCGTTATTCAACCACAAATGAATAAATATGCGAATGAAAGAAGATTAGAAGGTGCTGAATTATATGTTTACCAAGTAATTCTTCCACAATTGCAATCAAATGGATATGTGCAAATACCTATAGGTAATGAAACATTGGTTTTAGTTCCATATATTCCAGAACAAACAGCACAAGAAACAACAACAGAATAAATTTATTTAATTTTTTATTTTTTATATTTCAGAAAGTTTAAATAGACTTTTTACTTTTTCCAGTTACTTACAAATGGCTTACAAAAAATATATAGAAAAAAATGGAAAAATTTATGGCCCCTATGTTTATCATAGTAAAAGAGTCAACGGAAAAGTTGTTTCTGAATATAGGGGAATAAAGAAAAAAGAAAAAAAAATTAGAAAAAAATTAATCATAACTCTTGGAACAATTTTATTTTTATTCATAATATTTTGGGTAATATTTTTTAGTATTCAATTCTCAGGAAGAGTAATTTTAAACATAGAAGACGCATATAAAGAAGGGGAATACATTGGAGGAAAAATAAATCTTGAATTAAAAGCTGGAGAGCTTTTACCCCAAGATTCAAAAATAATTATAGAAAATTCAAACAATTTATATGAATTTAATTTATCAGATTTAATTGAAGAAGATACAATTTCTGGAAATTATTATATTGAATGTGCAGATTTAACAGATACAGGAGAAGGCTATGGGCTTATTGGTAAAAAAGAATTGACTCCAACTGTTTTTTTTGAAATAGAAATTTACCCGGAAGAAACTACGAGCAGTCCAGAAGAAGAAGCAGGACAAACTATTGAGGAGAATACAACAGAAACAATTAGTGAAAACACAACAGAAGAAAATACTCCCACTGAAACAACAACTGAGGAGACAACTGAAGAAACAGTATCTCCAGAAGAAGAAACAATTCCTACAATTACTGGAGAAGTAACACAGGGAACAATTTCATCAGTTTCAAATTTTTTCAAAAATATTTTAACAGGGAGAGTTATAGAAGATAAAACTCAAGGAGATGTTTCAAAAAATAATCCAAAAGAATATAACATTCCAGAAAATAGTAAGGTTGAAATAGTACTAGGAAGCGTAAGAACAGAAGAAAAAGAACTATCAGAAGAAATAATTAATTTGGATATAGAAGGGCAAAATTTAATCGTCTCTACAAACTATTCAGAAATAGAAGAGGGCTTTGGAAAAGAATTTATTGGAGAAGAAGAAAAAATAATTTCAATAGATTTGAATAAATTAAATGCTCCTTTACAAGAAGGTGAGGTAACAATTAGAATAATCTCTCAAAACAAAGAAATTTATTCGGCACAAGAAACAATTTCTTCAGGAGAAGAACAAACTGAAACTGAACCTCTAGAAAATTTAACAAACATTACAGAACCAATAGAAGACTTAATTAACGAAACAATTGAAGAAGAAAATATATCTTTAGAAAAGATCACGGAAGAGAACTTGACAATAAGTTTGAGTTTTGAAAAAATAAATTTAACTGAAGAAGAAAAAAACCTAATCAAAAACAATGTCCCATTTCCAGTTGTAGAAACTCAAGTTAATGAATATAAAGACAAATTCAACGTAATCTTTACAATTGGAGAACATACAATGGAACACCATTATAATTTAGAATTAAATGAAACAGAACTAAAAAACCAAATAGATAGAGATAGAATAATTTGGTTAAAAGATTTAGCAAACAAATTCTCAGAAAAGATAACTCCAACTGAAAGAAGAATAGATTTAGATGAAAATTATGCAATAATGTAATCAAAATCTTCTTGGTGGAATCCTTCCCCCCATTGGCGGCTGATCCTCAATCTTTTTAATAATAAACCTTGTTCCAACAGCATCAGAAATCATTGCATTTAACATAAGTTTTCCAACAACAACCTTGAATATTCCAGTTGTTTTAGGTATCTTGGATTCTTCAGAAAATTTATCAATTATTGCATCAATTTCTTCTTTAGATAAAACAATAGAAGTTGGTTTTTTACCCATAGTTCCAATGACGAAAACTTTTGTATCTTCTCCCTCACATTCAATAACTTTAACATTCGGGTCTTGAACCAAAACATTCAATTTTCCAAGATCAATTGATTTATCTGTTGGCTTAGGTTTCAAATAATCAAACTGAGGAGGAAGCTGGGTAGGTTTTGGTGCTCTCAAAACTTTTCTTGGAGGAGGAGTTGGAATCTCCCTCCTTTTAAATTGAGGCCTCATCGGTCTTCTTTCTTCAATTTTTTTAGAAAAAGGATCTTCAGAAATAGAAACTTTTTTGTCTGTTTTTTTTGGATGTAATTTTTCTTTAACTTCTTCTTTTATCTCTTCCTTAACTTCTTCCTTATCCAAAGGAAGTTGTGCTTTCTTTTTTAATAACTCTTCCAATTTTAACATTTCAAAATTCTTTGAATTCAAAATTAATTGTTCAGTAAATTTTAATAAAAAAAATTCTCTAAATCCTTTCGAAGTATTCTTTAACATTCTAAGGTAATTTTTTGTCAGAAGGTGCTTTTGGCATTCCCTGAGGAGGAACCCTTGGAACGTTTAATTCAGGTTCTTCTCTAACTCTTGGTTCAGAAACTTCTTTTCTAACAGGCATAGAAGGTTCTCCCCCACTTTCTCTAGCTGGAGCCAAAGAATAATGAGTTTCAGGATTTGCCGCAGTTTCATGCATCAAAGTCAAACCTTTTGCAATAAGTTTATTTTGATCAACAACAGAATTAAGCTTATCAATTAATTCCTTTGTTTCTTTCTTGTCCTCGTGAAAATCCTTTTTAACTAAAGCTTTAGCAGAATCTTCAAACAAATTCAATAATTCAGAAATTTGTTTTGACAAATCATCAAATTTAGAAGTCAAATTAACCATAACCTTCTGTAAGGATACAAAATTTTCAACCAAAATTTTCTCAACTTTCCTGTCTTTATCTTTCGAACCAGTAGTTTTTCTAGAACTACTTTTTTTATTCACCCCTTTTTTTGTCATAACTCATAAAGGAAGAACTTATTTATAAATATTCCGAGCATAAAAAAAATCTAGAAAATACCCAAATCATCTTTTTTTTCTTGGGAATTATTTTCTTCAAACTCTTTCCTCTCTTCTTCAATAAGATTTACAGCCTCATCAACATCAGAAATAATATCTTCTGCATCAACTCCATCTTCTTCTAAACCATGTTCTTCAATTTCTTCATCAAATTCCTCATCAGGATGTTCTTTTATCTCTTCTATTGTCCCCTCTTCAATAATCTCTTCATCAGAAGGCTCTTTTATATCTTCATCAGGAGCAACTTTTTCTTCCTCAAGAACACCATTCTCCTCATATTCTTTTCTTTCATTCTCAATTGCTTCAATATCTTCTTTAACCTTTTCAGTCTCTTCATAATTTTTCAAATCATCCATTGTCTTAGGAACATCCTCTTTTTTAGAAATATTTATATCTTCTTTTTTTGCTTTTTCAATTTCATATTTACGTGGTTCCTTATCCGTCCCAGAAAAAAATTCTTTTTCAAAAACATAAATTTTTTCAGAAAAATCTTTTGCCAATTCCGGTTTAACACAAATACTAGCAATTTCCTTTTGCACTAAAAATTTCAAAAGATCTTCATTCAATAAAGATTTTCCAGAAATACTTGTTTCTATTCCCCTTCTTTTACATACCCTAATAATATATTCCAATTGATACATAAAAGCAGGATGCATTTCATCATACAAATAATTAATTTTTTCATTATCCAAATCCAAACATAATAAATTTTGTATTAAATCATTAGTTTCAATCAAAATTCTATCAATTCCTTCTTCCGTAAAATCTTTAATCAATTGAACTGCAGCAGGAGTTTCAACAACAATTCCCACTTTTGGAGCAAAATTAATTTTTCCTAATAGTTCACTAACTTTCTTGAGCTCATCAACAGAAACAATGCCTGGAATTAAAACTCCAACATCTTTTCCTTGAGAAGCTCTCTTCAAAGCCCTTAATTCTGATTCTAGAATATCCGGATATTTCAATCCATATCTAATTCCATGCAAACCCAAAGAAGGATTCTTTTCAACATCATCAGGAGAACCTTGCAATTCACAGAAATCATCACTCTTAAAATCAGAGGTCCTCATCCAAATTTCTTCAAAATTTTCAAAAATAGGTTTAATTCCATTATAAATTATATTTTCATACTCATTAACATAATTGCCGCTCAAGAAATAATTAGGATGTTTTCCAGATTCTCGAATTATATTTTCAATTTTCAAAAAACCAACTTTCTTTAAACCCGTATCTTTATAATCTCCTAAAAAATGAGGAGAATCAACAACAAGTTTCAATTTAGTTTTTGTAATTTTCTCAACACACTCAATCTTTCCATCAATTTTCTTCTCAAATTTAACTTTTTCTTTTATTTCTTCTTTTTTCTCTTCAACAATTTCTTTTTCTTCATTATCAGATTCCAATTCTCCAAACTCCAAATTCCTAGTTTGGACAATAAAAACATCCTCTCCAATAACAAACTCTATTTCTTGAGGTGATTCAAAATGCTTTTCGATTTTTTCAGATAAATCTCCCAACCTTTGAATTTCATAATCTGCCAAAACAGGATAAGAACTTCTTTCAGGGCTTAACTTAACTTTTTTTAAACTTCCACTAGCGTCTCTGACAACACCCCAACCTTTCTCATTAATCTTTTTATCTAAAACTTCAAGATTTTTTGACAAAACATATTGATCTGGAACAATATCCTTAACATTTAATCCTTCACCAAGTCCCCAAAGAGCATTTACAAAAATTTCATTAGAATTATTTGTAGAATAAACAACCCCCGATTTTTCACCCTCAATCATTTTTTGAATTACAACTGAAATTTTTATTTTATCAATTGGAACTTTTTCTTTCAAATATCTTTTAATAGTTTCAACATTGAACAAAGAAAGAAAACATTTCTTAACATGGACCAGCAAAGATTCATTACCTTTAACATTCAAATATGTATCTTGTTCTCTCAAATTATTCGTCTTATATATTTTAGAAAACGGTAAACTACTTCTAACTGCAACAAAAATAGGTTCGGAGGCATTATTTAAAATATCCAATGCAGAACCCTTTTCAATTTCTAATTTATCGGTTCCAAGATGTTCATAAGAATCCAAAATTTCTTCTTTTAATTCTTCGGGAAACTCCGCCTTCAAAATTAAATTTCTTATATTAGAAACATAATTATCCAATTGTTCTTCATTTTCAATATCAATCTGGGACAAAATAGAATCAATTTTTTCTTTTATTTTAGATTCTTTCAAAAAATAATCATACGCTACAGTGGTCACAACAAAACCATTCGGAACAGGAAGTTTCATATTAAATAATTCTCCAAGATTGGAACCTTTTTCACCAGCCAAATCTAAATTACTAGAACCCAACTTAGAAAGCCACCTAACAAATTTCCCGGAATCAAATTTTTTCCCCTTTTCCATATCCAACTGAACAAAAAATAGTTAATAAAGGTTTTTCTCTATTTGCTAATAGCACTTACTGGACAAGCCTTGATAGCTTCATCAACACAAGGAACATCTTTTTGAGCTTTAACATGTGCCTTTGCACCTTTCATCTCAAAAACTTCTTCACAAATAGAAGCACAAGTCCCGCACCCAATACATGCATCACTTATTTTTATTGCCATAAGCATAATATCAATTTATAGTTTAATAATCTTTTCAAAAACTTCAATCTTTTAATTTCTAAAAATCATTAATTTCTAATAAATACTCCAATATTTAATGCCCAATGGCAAAACATAATCCAGTTTAGATTTTTTGAAAAATACTCTAACATCTACTGCACACAGTGTGACAGATAATTATTTTATTCATTCAAACAAAGTAGCAATTTTCCCCAAAACATAGACAACCTTTATAAATTTACAAATATTGTATTTAGCATGATAGTTTGGATTATTGGAGGTGTTGTAGTATTATTACTAATAATTGTATTTAGTTATTACAACAGATTCATAGTTCTTGGAAATAGAATAGATAATTCTTTATCACAAATTAATGTTCAATTAAAAAGAAGGGCAGACTTAATTCCAAATTTAATTGAAACTGTAAAAGGATATGCTAAGCACGAAAAAGCAATCATGAAAGAAGTAACTGATGCAAGGAAAGCTTTAGTTTCAGCAAAAGGAATTGAAAGCAAAGTAAAAGCAGATGGAATTTTAGAAGGAGCACTAGGAAAATTATTCGCAATTGCTGAAGGTTATCCAGATCTGAAAGCAAACACAAATTTCTTAGAACTTCAAAAAGAATTATCTTCAACAGAAGATAGAGTTGCTTACGCTAGACAAAATTACAATGATTCAATTTTAACTTACAACAACATGGTTGAAAAATTCCCCGGATTAATCTTCGCCAACATGTTTGGAAAAAAGAAAAGAGAATATTTAGAAATTACTCCAGAAGAAAAAAAGAATGTGAAAGTTAAGTTTTGAAACAACAATCCTTTTA
>CAYSCL010000017.1:0-18394 GCA_964429545.1 Candidatus Woesearchaeota archaeon | reverse complement strand
GTTCCCAATTGATTCCAAAAAACCAACTATTTTGAATTTCTCACCATCAATCTCAATATTATCATTCACATCTAAACCATTGTCAAAAATCTTTCCATCAACCATATAATTATAACCAGCAACAATGCCTTTGTCGCCACTTTGAATTATTCTCCCTTTTTCTATTCCCACATTAAACATTTCCATAACAAAATCTTTATCAGAATCATAAGCAATTAAAAAAGAATATATTTGTTCATTTTTTTTCTTAATCAAAGAAGTTTTCACATACATTCCAACAGCATCAGTAACACCAGAAGATTTCAAAACTTCATCCAAATCATCCTCGGTCAATTCAATATTGCTGCCCAAACCCATTGTTCCTCCTTTAGCAGCAATCAAAAGTTTATCGGCTGAAGAACTACTCGACATTTCATCCACATAATTATATAATCCATAACCAAAACTAATGAAAATGAATATTGTCGCAATACCAATTAATATTGAAAAAACAGTCAAAAAACTCCTGCCTTTCCTATGTTTCAAATTCCTTAACGAATAATTTATACTTTCACCATTAAACATTTTACAACTTTTTCTCCATTTTTAATTTTAATTTGTTATTTTGTTTTATTATTTCAACCACTTCAAAATTAAATTTATTATATAATCCAATTCCCGCAAAATTTGTATTTCTAACATAAATAATCATTTTATTACAACCCAACTTTTTAGCATCCATTAAACTTCTTTTTAATAATTTAGTTCCAATTCCTTTACCTTGATATTTTCTAATTACAGAAAGTTGGCCACTATCTGCTAACTTATTTTTTTTATTAAACGATCTATAACCAATTATTTTTTTATTCAATTCAGAAACATAAATTATTTCATTATTATTTTCAAATAATTTTTTTACAAAACTTATTGCATCAAATTTTTTCTTATGATAACCACTATCTAATTCTACTCTTGCAATATTTTCAATATCATTTATTTTTGCTCTTCTTATTCTCATCTTAAGTTCATCATGACCTCAAAGCATCCACAGGATTTTGTTTACTTGCTTTCATAGCAGGAATAATTCCCGCAATTCCCCCAATTAAAAAACTACCTAAAAGAGAAAAGAAAATCAAACCAAAATTAATATTTGGTGTTAAATCAGAGCCCAAAAAACTGTTCAATGCTTGAGTTCCAACAAATCCGATGAAAGTTCCAAATAAAGCACCGACAATACCTCCTAATAATCCAAGCATACTTGACTCAACAAAAAACTGATAAAAAATATGGGCATTCCTTGCACCAACGGATTTCATAACCCCTATTTCCCTCTTTCTCTCTAAAACAGAAGTAGTCATAGTATTAACAATTCCAATTGCACCAATAAAAATAGAAATAGACGCAACAATAATAATAAAAATTTGAACACCAGATAAAATATTATTCAAAGTAGACAAACTAGCCTCAGGGGTAGAAACTTCAAAATCCTCTTCTCCTTCTTTAACATCCCGAACTTTTCTCAAAACTTTTTCAATATCTTCTTTAGTTTTGTCCATCTCATCAGAATACCTCGGAAGAACCGCAATTATATCAATCTCATTTTTTATTTCAAATAAATCCTCCATATCTTCTTCATTCATATAAACAACATTATCAAAAATAAAACTCCCTTTTTTATCCAAAATTCCAATAACTTCAAATTTCTTATCATTTATCAAAACAGTTTTTCCGGGAATAACTTCTTTATCTAAACCAACTTTATCAACATAAAAATTATATCCTAAAAAAACTTTATTCACATCATTATCTTTCAATAGTCTTCCAACAATTGGTTCAGAATCTAATTGATCATAAATAAAATCCCTATCATCTCCAGAAGGCACACTAGTGGCATATCCAAAAACAACTATATCATTATATTCTAATTTACCTGTTTTAATATATCTTTTAGCAGCTTTATCAACACTACTTAATTTTTCAATAGCTTCCAATTCATCTTCAGTCAAAGGATTCGAAACAGCAGATCCAGGAGGCCCAAAATTCGACAATCCTCCTGCTTGAACAGAAATTAACTCTGTATCACTAACTCCAAATTGGCCTGCAACAGCAAGCTCTAAACCTTCTCCCAATGAAATCAAAGAAACAACTGCAGTAATCCCAATAAAAATCCCCAACAATGTCAACCACGAACGAATACCCCTATGCTTCAAATTCTTAAAAGCAAGATTAAAATAATCCTTTATCATCTTACTTCATCTCACTATATTTTAATTTTTTAAGTTTCTTTTTAGAAGTATCACTCCAACCATTTTTTTTCTTAGTTATTTTATCCAACTTTCCATCTATTAACCAATAAACAATATCTGCATGTGCTTTAGCCAAATCAGGTTCGTGAGTAACCATAATTATTGTTTTTCCCTGCCTATTCAATTTTTCTAAAAACTCCATAACAATATTTCCTGTTTTAGTATCCAAATTTCCGGTGGGCTCATCTGCCAAAATTACTTCCGGATCATTTGCAAGTGCTCTAGCAATAGCAACCCTTTGTCTCTGTCCACCAGAAAGTTCATTAGGATAATGATCTGAACGATCACTCAATTCAACCAGTTTTAACAATTCTTCAGCAACTTGTTGTCTTTCAAATTCATCAACTCCTTGAAACATCATAGGAATCATGACATTTTCCTTAGCAGTTAAATTTGGAATTAAATTAAAAGATTGAAAAATGAAACCAATTTTCTTTCCCCTAATCTGTGCCAAATCAGATTCAGTCAATGTAGATATATCTTCTCCATCCAAAAATATCTGCCCCTTTGTTGGAACATCCAAACTTCCAACCAAATTCATTGATGTGGATTTACCAGAACCAGAGGGTCCCATTATCGCGACAAACTCTCCTTCCTTAACTTCAATAGAAAGCCCATCGACAGCCCGGACAATATTCTCGCCCATTTGATAATGTTTATGCACATTCCTCAATTCAATAATAGTACTTCGTTTATCACTCTTCTTTTTACTCATAAAAGAAAAAAGAGTAATCAATATTTAAAGGTAATGCCGTAAATTTACTCCGGGATTTTTTTCTGAATATATATTTCTCATAATATAAATTATTAAAAATAAATTTTAATTAATATGATTATGAAAGCTATTGAATTGCCAAGAGGGATAAAGTATAAAATTATTATAGATGATCAACAAGCATTTCATAATGCAAATGATGGTTTAATATCTGATGATTATGTTAGAATAGTAAACGATTTAGAAAAAATTTCTAAAATGCCCGTATATGTAACTGAAGAAAAATATTTTAATAAAAAAATAAAATTTGGAATAAAAAAAGAAAACCATGCCATGTATGCAACACTTCCTTATAGAAACATTGAAATAATTTGTAATACTAATTTTGGAAGTGGAAGAATTATGGGATATTCCATAAATGATCATTTTTGTGAATTCAGTTGCTACTCAGGAAAAAAAGAAGATCTAGAAAAAGAAATAAGTGAATGGTATCAAGATGCAACTATGATTTGGACTTCAGGCACTCTTCCTAGAAAAATAGGCCATAGAAGATTCACTTTGAAAGAATTAGATAATTTATAATTATTTACTCAGAAGGTTTGTAATTAGGAATTTCTTTTCCTGTTGAAATATCATAATAATGTTTTTCATTTATTTTATCTGCAGGCAAAGTATATGCAGCAATTATTTTTCCTTTTCTAACTATATTTATTTCCCTGCCATTTTTATCAAATTCCAATAAAATTTTATTTAAATTGCTCAATTCCTGACGCGTATAACCTATTTTACTTATATGCTCAACATTCTTTTCATGTCTCATAACAAATAAAATAAAATATAATTAATAAATATTTACCTTTTACTGATAAATTTCTTTAAATTTTTTATGAAAAAAATTTTAATTCATCTCAAAGATATGAATTCCTTCATATACTGAACAACTTCTTCTTTCATATAAGGTAAAAAATTCAAACTTCCAGCATTTTTATGTCCACCACCATTTACAAAAGCATTAGGTAGTTTTTCATTCAAAAATTTCAATAAATCATGAACAGAAAAATTTGCTTCATCAGTCGCCCTTAATGTAATTGCAGTATTCATAATTCCTGCTGTTACCAATGCCTTAACCCCTGTTTGCTTTTGATAATCATCATGAACCAAACTAACAGAACGTCCCGGTTTAGGAAAAAATCCAAATCCTGGAAAAGTTTCCTCAATATTAATTGATTGAAGAGTCACATTACCAATTTCTTCTTGTTTTGCATTACTGTTTCCAATAGCCAACCCTTTTCTATCCAATTCTCTAATGTAAGGAGCCATCAAACTAACTAATTTCTTTTGTTGATCACGAGGTTCACCAAATAAAACTTCAATATATTCTCTAACTTCCATAAACCTAACTTTTGCAGAAACATAATCAATAACTAATGATATATCACTCAACAATTCCTTACTATAACCTTCCCTCTCAGCAATTTTTAAATATTTTTCCATAACTTCAGGATTGCTTAAATCAATTTTATCTGCAAAACCCGCCATTGCTGCAATTTGGTTAATATTTTTTACTTTAGGATTGATAAATCTTCCAAGTTCTGTACAAAGCATACCTGCGGAATAATCACTACCACTTTCGTCAACCAAAAATGGATTAATATGCACTTTAACTTCATCAGAAATAACGTCTTCATCAAAACCATGGTGGTCAACAACGATAAAATCAGCACCATGAATTTTACCTTGCTTAATTGCCATCAAATCTTCAGGACTCGATCCATTGTCTGCAATAACAATCAAAGGCATTTTATTTGAAAATTTCGCAACATTCCTCAAAGAATTTGCAGTATCCCTAATTGAATCATCAATTTCATAAAATGGTGCTTGGCAAGGCGCTCTCAAAAAATATTCCCAAGGCGCTTTCAAAGAACCATGTTGTTTTTCAATTAAAGGTAAAATTGCCCTTTCTAAAGCAAAACCAGAAGAATAACCATCTGCATCATTGTGATGTCTAACAATAATTGGCCTATCTTGAATAATTGCCATTCTAATTTCAGTAGCTGCTTCAATAAATCTATTCTTCAATTTATCTAAAATAGGACTATCAACCAAAAATTCTGGAGGTTCAACTCTTGCTCTATCTTTTTCCAATTTTTCCAAACGTTCCAAGAATAATTTAGCATGATCCGAATCCAATTTCTTTATCTTATCAATATCTCCTTCCATTTCTCCTTGAAATTCACCAATATTAACAATTGCAGAAACACAATCTCCTTCTTCAATTTCAGGATAAGCTCTTTCACCTGGACCAATAAAACCTTTCAAAGACAAGTTTCCAGTCCCATCGTTAAATACAAAAACTGTGGGCCCACCTGTTTGAATTATCCTATTAATTCGGCCAGTTATAGAAATTTTTTTAGAATTCAAATCAATATCCTTAATCTGCTTTTCATCAATATCTAATCTATTAACAGGCTTTTTCTTAAATTTAGCCATGTTCTTCTTATTTTTCATCTTCTTACTTGTCCTACAAATATTCTTCAATTAAAAAGCTTTTGGTTTTTTATTGGATAACATGAAAATGCTTTCATATGATGTTTTTTCTTTTTTACATAAGGAATTCACTTATGTTTAATTCATCCAAAACTTTATAAAGCAATTTCTATAACATTATCCTATGGTATTCAAGATTAACATTGGAGACAAATCAGGAAAAACTTACAAATTCGAAACTGAATCTGAAGCTTTAATTGATAAAGAATTGAAAGAAAAAATATCAGGCAAAGATGTAAGAGAAGATTTAGAAGGATATGAATTTGAAATTGCGGGTGCAAGTGACAAATCAGGATTTACAGCATTAGAATCGGTTCCAGGAGTTGGAATAAAAAGAGTTTTATTGGGCTACGGAAAAGGAATGCACAAAAAACCAAGAAAAGAAGGTAAAAAGAAATACTCAAACAGTAATCCAAAAGGATTAAGATTAAGAAAAACTGTTAGAGGAAAAGTAATTTCTCCAGAAATTTCACAAATTAATTTAAAGGTTGTAAAAGAAGGAAAAAAATCTCTAAAAGATATTTTTGAACCAAAAGAAGAACAACCAGCAGAAGAAACACAATAGTGTTACTACTTTCTAGAAACAAATAATGGAAACATTTAAATAGTTAATATTGTTAACAATGTTATGAAAAATAAAAAAACATTAAAAGAAAAAATCAACAAAGGTTTCGAGATAGCAACTGGAATTTTTCTAACTGGAGCTGCTACAACTTTAATTTTTTACAGTGCAAATAAATATCTCAATAATCAAAAATTTGGATATTATTTTAACGAAAATAATGAAATAAGTGACGAATATTTTATAGAAAATCCAAATTATTCTGAAAACATACAAATGCAAGACGCTTTTGAAAATGAATTAGTTTCTCTTAATCCAAATAATAGTAAATTAGAAGGTTGGATACTTGTAAAAGATAAAGATAAAAATGGAACTTTTGCGGGGCACCCCCTATATACAAAACCAGATTTCAAGAGTAAAAAATTAAAATAAAATGAATAAAGAATCAAGAATAAATTATATTGAAGAAAAGATTTTAGGAGAAAGAATTTTTTCAAATAATATTTTTTATCAAGATAAATACAAAATTCAAGAGACCGCAGAAACTTCAAAATTCCAAATAACAACATCAATTGAAAATATTTTAAAACCAGATTTTTGTGAAATCTATAATTTAAAATAAAATGAAAATAAGTTTAGATTCAATAATTAATGGGATAAATGAATGGCGGATAAATATAGAATTAGAAAATAGAAATTATTCTAAAGCAGAAAAAATTGCAAGCCAAACACCCAAACTAAGGAATTATTTATTAAACAAATATAGTGAAAAAAAATTAAATTATCTCGCAAAAGATTTTTATAATCATTCTTGTTAAAATGAACTTAGAAGATCCTCGTATGCAAATAAAAACTCTTCTTTGTTATAATAATTTTTCAAGAGCAAAAAAAATTGCAAGAAAAAATAATTACAAAGAAACAGAAATAGAAATCCTTGAATTGAAAGACAAATATTATGCAGCGCAAAAAGCAGAAAAATGGGGATTATACAAAAAAGCAATTGAATTATATTCCTGCCTGCAAGACACAAATGAAGAGATTAACAAGACATCATTAGTTGCCGTGCCTCAAAAAAATTCAGAATTGTTGGGTTTAATTGGAAATAAAAACCAAGAAAAAAAAGAAGAATCAATCAGTGGCTTTACAAAATATTGGAAAATGAATGATTCTAGTGAATACAAACCAATGGGTTTTATAGTAAAAAACTAACCCAAAACCTTTTTTAACTCATCTTTTTTAGAACATCTATGACAAAAAATCTTCCGGAATTAAATGTGGGTGTCGTTGGACATATCGACCATGGTAAAACAACACTACTGTCAAGATTAACTGGAAAATTTGCAGACACCCATTCTGAAGAATTGAAAAGAGGAATTACAATAAAATTAGGATATGCAGAACTAATCATCCACAAAGATGGAGATGAATATACTTATGAAGAAAGAGGGGAACCCACAAAATACGTCTCATTTATTGATGCTCCCGGCCACGAAATGTTAATGGCCACCATGCTTTCAGGGGCAGCAATCATAGATTCAGCAATTTTAGTAATAGCTGCAAATGAAGGAATAAAACCTCAAACAAAAGAACATTTTATGGCGCTTCAAGCAAAAGGAATAAAAAATATCATCATTGTTCAAAATAAAATAGATTTAGTCTCAAAAGAACAAGCACTTGAAAATTATAAAATAATTAAAGAATTCGTTAAAGGGACAATTGCGGAAAATTCCCCAATAATACCTATTTCAGCTCAACAAAATGTCAATATCGATAAATTATTAGAAACACTAAACAATTTACCTGTTCCAAAAAGAGATGAAACAAAAACACCCGTTTTCTTAATAGCTAGGAGTTTCGATATTAATAAACCAGGAACAAAAATCAAAGACATTAAAGGTGGAGTTTTAGGAGGAATTCTTAAACAAGGAAAATTAAAAGTGGGAGATACAATTGAAATAAAACCTGGAATATCCAAAAAAGTAAATAATCAATATGAATACAAAACACTTAAAACAAAAATACTTTCTTTGCATAAAGGAAAAGATTCTGTAAAAGAAATACTTCCAGGTGCAAGCATATCTATAGAAACAGAATTAGATCCTTATTTGACAAAAACAGATTCACTAACTGGATCAGTTGCATCAACTGAAGATTCATTGCCAGAAATAACCTACAAGACAAAAATTAAAACAGAATTGTTTAAAGAAGTTTTAGGTGAAGAAAATAAAAAATCAGTGGATGAAATCAAAACAAAAGAGATGCTTATGCTTTCAGTAAATACAACAATCACTGTTGGAACTGTAGAAAAGATTTCAAAAGATGAAATTGAAATGAATTTAAACATTCCAATAGTTGCACTTAAAGGAGATAACGTAGGAATTGCAAGAAACATAAGTGGCCACTGGAGATTAATCGGATTTGGTGAAATTTTGGAATAAATTTAATCACAATAATTCTTATAAAATAAAAATAACTCACTTCTAAATGTTCCCTTTAAATTTGGATAAAGAAACATTTGATTTATTTGAAAAAATAAATAATTGTGAGTCAGAAAACATTGGAGACCTAGGAAAAATAATTCAAGCAACACCAAAACAAATTGAAAAATTTATAGGTGAATATTTATGTAATGATTTTGAGTTGAAAAATATGCTAAAGGAATATAAAACACAAATATCAAATTATTTGGATTCAGTAATAGCAGATAATAGATCATACTTGAATAAAGAAAAACAAATGGAAATTTATTGGAATTCTATCTTTCAATCAAAAAACGATTTAATTTATTCTAAAAAATAACCAAATCTTTATAACTAACTCTAACTTTTTTATTCGACGAGGAGAAAATGGCAGTATATTCACATTCTAAATTAGCAACATTTGAACAATGTAAATACAAATACAAATTAAGGTACATTGATAAAATAAAACCTGATGTAGAAAAATCAATTGAAGCGCATTTAGGAACTTGTGTTCACGACACATTGGAATGGTTATACAAAGAAGTTCTGAATAAAAGAATTCCAGAATTAGATGAAATTATTGAAAAGTATACTAATCGTTGGCAAGAAGATTACAAAGATACATTCCTAATAGTAAAAAAAGAATTAAAACCAGAAGATTATTTTAACAAAGGAGTAAGATTTTTAGTAGATTACTATATGAAGCACAAACCATTTGAAGATGGGACTCTGGAAATGGAAAAAAAGATCTGGGTAAATTTACATCCAGATTCAAACCATAAAATAATTGGTTATATAGATAGGTTAGTTTACAATAAAGAAAAAAATCAATACGAAATACATGATTATAAAACAGCAAACTCTCTCCCAAATCAAGACAAATTTGAACAAGACAGACAACTTGCATTATACTCAATAGGGATAAAACAATTATTTGGGCATAATAAAGAAGTTGTACTAACTTGGCATTACCTAAATCATAACATGCAAATTTATTCTAGAAGAACAAACGAACAATTAGAGAAATTAAAACAAGATACATTGAACCTAATTCATGAAATAGAAGAAACAGTTGAATTTCCAACAAACAAATCCATTCTTTGTGATTGGTGTGAATACAAAAGTATTTGTAAAGCATTTGGAAATCAATTACCAGAACAATATCGAGAAAAACAAACTTATCTAGATTTAACAAAACAAAAATCCCAAGAAAATATTCAAAACAAATACCCCACAACTTCTAAATATTTGAAAGATTGAACAAATTTTATACCCATTATAGGATAACAAATCCACATAAATCTAAAGAACATATTTTTCTTATAATTCAAAGAGGTGGGAGATGAAACAAACAAAAAAAACTAGAAATTACAATATGCAAAAATGTTTATCTAAAATACATAATTTTGGATTCATTCTATATCAAACTGGATTAAAACATAAATTAGAAAAAATATCCGAATTTAAATTCCATAAAGAGATATCGAAATTAAAAGAAAAATCTAAACCAAACCTAGGAGACATATTAATCCTCACAACAGAATCCGAAGATGTAATAAAATATGCTGGAATAATCTCAAATGAGAATAAATCAATAGAAATTTGGCATGAAGAATTAGAAAAATACAAAATCTCTTCGATAGAAAAAATAATAGAAAAATATTCTCAATTCAGACCAGGAGAATGGGAACCAATGAAAATCAAATATTACGAAAGTCCTTTGTCCAAATAAAACAAATTACTCAATTAAATTGCTAAACACAAATTTACTTTTCACTCTTAAATCAAAAGCATTCTATTAACTCAAAAATACCTAAAATTATTATATGATTAATCTTATTTTGATTCTCTATAAATCTAACCTCTCTTCATGTCCTCGCCTGAGGCGATAATAGAATTTGCCTTTGTTCCTTGCTCCTTCCCAAAAACCTTAAATACTTGCATGAATACAAATTCATATGAAATGTAATGCATACCATGTATTTTTCAAAAATTTAGCAAATCCATTGAAAACAAAAATAGTTGAAGCTTTGAAACAAAAACCTCTTTCAGTTTCTGAATTAATAGATAAAATAGATGTCGAACAATCAAAACTTTCACATGCTTTGATGAATCTAAGAAAATGTCACATTGTTAATGCGAAACAAACAGGGAAGCAAAGAATATATTCATTAAACAAAAAAACAATTGTTCCAATTTTAAAAATAATAGATAAACATAGAACAAATTTCTGCCCCGGTTGTAGTTTAAAATGAAAGTATATTTAGATAACGCAGCAACAACAAAAGTTGATGAGAAAGTTTTGAAAGCAATGCTCCCATATTTTAATAAAAATTATGGTAATGCATCCTCGCTTCACTTAGAAGGAGGAGAAGCAAAAAAAACACTGGAACTATCAAGAAAAACTATTGCAAAATCAATAAATGCAAATTCAAGAGAAATATATTTTACCTCAGGGGGAACAGAATCAAATAATTGGGCATTGAAAGGTCTATTCTGGCAAAACTATCCTAAAAAAAACCACATCATAACAACGAAAATAGAACATGACTGCATCCTAAAAACTTGCGAATGGTTAGAAACGCAGGGAGCAAAAGTAACTTACCTTGATGTAAATAAAGAAGGATTTGTGAATCCAAAAGATATAGAAAAAGCAATTACAGATAAAACATTTTTAGTTTCAATTATTCACGGAAACAATGAAATTGGGACAATACAAGACATAAAAACAATTGGAGAAATTTGTAAAAAAAACAATATTTTATTTCATACAGATGCTTGTCAAAGTTACACAAAAGTTGAAATAGATGTAAAAAAACAAAATCTTGATCTTGTAACAATAAATTCTCATAAAATCCATGGTCCAAAAGGAGTTGGAGCACTATACATAAAAGAAGACACAAAAATTCAATCATTAATGCACGGGGGAGGCCATGAAAAAAGAATGAGATCTGGAACAGAAAATATTCCCGGAATTGTTGGATTTGCAAAAGCATCAACAAATATTTCAAATAAACAAATAAAAAAAATGAAGAAACTAAGAGATAAATTAATTGAAGGAATATTAAAAAAAATACCCAACACAAAACTTAATGGAAGCCCAACAGAAAGACTTGCAAATAACATAAACATTTCATTCCACAATGTAGAAGGAGAAGCAGTTGGAGGATATCTTGAAAATCAAGGAATATTCGTTTCTACAGGATCAGCCTGCATGTCAAACACATTATCCAGTAGCCATGTCCTAAAAGCATTAAAATTATCAGATTTAGAACAAAATTCTTCAATAAGAATGTCAATATCAAAATACACAACAGAAAAAGACATAGATTATGTTCTAAAAAAACTCCCAAAAATAATAGAAAAATTAAGGAGATTAAGTCCAATTTAAAATGACCTCAAAAAAAATAACAAAAAAAATGAACATTATGGAAATTCTTGAAGTGAATCCAGATGCAGCAGAAATACTTGCAGAAGCAGGTTTGGCTTGTCTAGGTTGTGCAATGGCCCATGCTGAAACATTAGAGCAAGGTCTTTTAGCTCACGGATTTGAACCAAAAGAAATAGATGAGGTAATGAAAAAATTAAACAAATGATAAAATTAATTAATCTCGCATTAAAATGGTTCAAACAAAAATATGTAATAGCTGGAGTTCCAGTAATTATCCAAAATAAGAAAAAAGAAATACTTCTAGGGAAAAGAGGAAAACAATTGTTTTATCCAAACATGTGGGGACTTCCTGGAGGAATGGTTGAACACGGAGAACCCTTAAAAGAAGCAGCAATAAGAGAAGTAAAAGAAGAAATGGGAATTGACATAAAGATAACTAAAAAATCCTCAAATATTTATGAAGATTTTCCAAAAAAAGAATGTAATCTCCATTTAATCGATATTCCTTTTTATGCAAAAATCATAAAAGGAAAACCAAAACCAAAAGATGAAACAAAAGAAGTTAAATGGTTTAAACCCGAAGAAATAAAAAAATTAAAATTAGCTTATAATCATAAAGAAATTTTACAAGGTGAAGGTTTGATTTAAAGTCGTTTCTTTAATTAATCAAAAACAAGATATTTTATTTTTTATAATATTTCAAAAAATCCCTCAATCTTTAATGCACTTAGTCAAGCAGACAATTAAGCATTATTCATTCTAAATTTTAGTTTAGCAATCTTTTCCTTTACTCCCAAAACATTTAAATATGAAAAGATTTTCATACAAACATGGCACTAGAATATTCAGAAAAAGTAATGGAAAATTTCCTTAAACCAAAAAATATGGGAGAAATAAAAAACCCTGATGGCGAAGGAGAAATTGGCAGCCCTGCATGTGGCGACATAATGCAACTTCAAATAAAAGTTAAGAATAACAAAATAGAGGACATAAAATTCAAAACATTTGGATGTGCTGCAGCAATAGCATCAACTTCAATGATAACACAAATGGTAAAAGGGAAACCACTAGAATATGCAGAAAACTTGACAATGGCTGATGTCGCCAAAAAACTAAAAGGGCTACCACAAATTAAAATGCATTGTTCAACCATGGGAATCCAAACTCTAAAAAAAGCAATTAAAGATTATCGTTCTAAAAGATAAAACTGCAAATATCTTATTTTTATAACAGTACTGCCAAAAGTTTAAATAGAACGAATGAATATTATTTCATATAAGTAGAAAGGAGGATTCTAAAATAAAAATGTGTGAAAATTGTACAGAAATAAAAATAGGTCATGAAGCACCAAAATTCGAAGCTGAAGCATTTCATGAAGGACAAATAAAAAAAGTTTCATTAGATGATTACAAAGGTAAATGGGTAATTGTATTTTTTTATCCGGCAGATTTTACTTTCGTTTGTCCAACTGAATTAGGTGAAATGGCAGACAATTATGAAAAATTCAAAGAATTGGGTGCAGAAATATTAAGTGTATCTACAGACACGGCATTCATACACAAAGCATGGCACGATTCATCTGAAACCATTAAAAAAATAAAATTTCCAATGGTTGCAGATCCGACGCATGAAATTTCCTGGAAATATAATACACTAATAGAAGAAGAAGGTGTAGCATTAAGGGGATCATTTTTGATAAACCCCGAAGGAATATTAAAAGCAATGGAAATTCATGACAACTCAATTGGAAGAAGTGCAGATGAATTATTAAGAAAATTAGAAGCTGCCAAATTTGTGGAAGAACACGGTGGAGAAGTTTGCCCCGCAAATTGGAAACCTGGAAAAGATACATTAAAACCTGGTTTGGATTTAGTAGGTAAGATTTAATTTTTTTATTTATTTTTATTTTCTATTTTTTACAAATTATCTAAAAGAAGAATTGCTTCGCCATCTTTTCCATAAAAAAAACCAATTTTTTTGAAACCAAATTTATCATAAAACTTTAAAGCTTTATTTTTAGGATTATTCCAAGTCTCAAGAAAAATTTTAGAAAATTTAAATTTCCTTGCTTCTTTAATAACTCGATTAATCATTTCAGTCCCATAATTATTACCTCTATATTCAGGATTAATAGCAAATTCATCAATATGTATGGAATTAGGAAATGGCGGTGAAATAGATTTTCTAAAAGTTAAATGGCCAATATATTTTCTAGAATTCTCTAATACAAATATTTCTTTATTCAAAACACGTTCATCAAAATATTTTTTATGTCTATTTCTATCTTCTTCTGGAAAAGTTTCTAATTGCAATTTAAGATAAGCTTTCTTATCTTCTTTAGTGGCATATCTAATTTTAGCCAGATTATATTATTTTAATGAATATTTAAATATTTAACGTCCAAAAGATTACTTTATGATTTGCTTCAATTGGTCGTCCTGCAAGTTCCCACCATTCCATTGCTAAATAAAAACAACTGGTTCTTACAAATGCAGCAAATAGAAGTTAAAAATTATTATTTAATTAATTCCTTTTTTATTTTATCTACTCTTTTTTTAGTTTCTTCTAAATCAAGATTTTTTATTTGTTTTATTGATTTTTTCCTTTTCACTTTCTTTTTTTTCTTCATTTTCAAAAATCTAAATAGTAAAAAAAGAATTAACAATAAAAATAAAACTCCAATTATATAATTGTAATTTTCATATAAAAAATTTCCAATTTTTTCTTCAACAACATTTATTTCTTTTTCAAAAATTTCAAAACTAAAACTCACCCTTTCATAAATTTCATAATTATGTGAAACTAAAATATCTAATTTATATTCTCCTTTTTCTAAATATAATGCTTCAAATTTTTTCTCCTTATAACCCAGAGAATTAATATTCAAATTTTCTTTTTCTAAATGAATTAATTTATCATTAGAGTCAAAAATTTGATAAACCAAATTCACTGAAATTGAATCCTTAGTTAAATTTTCATAAAAAATAGATAAAATTAATTGGTCAATGTCTTCAATTAAAACATCCTTTAAGACAAAATCAAGGTTAAATAAATCTGAACTTATATTTTCAATTGTGGGTTCTTTCTCTTGAATTCCAAAATATATCCCAGTGCTTCCTCCCCTAGAACCACTTTCTTCTTCATCTTCTTGTATAGGTGCAACATATTCTTTTATACTAAATCCAGAAAAGCTAGTAGTATTATATTCAAAATAATCTTCATCCTGATTCTGAAAAGAATAATCTGTTATTTCTTCCCAAGAGCTTAAACAAATTTGATTTCCAAAACTATAATTAGTGCAAATATAAAATTGTAAATTATTTTCATTAGAAAAAGAACCAGATAAATCATCATAATAAATTCTAACAGTTGCAGTTGTGAAATTATAAGAATTATTTATTCCATAAGTAACCAAATAACCCGAAATAGGCGTAGACAATTTATCAATACCAAAACTCTTACCTGTTTCATCAGAAAAATTCAAACCATTCAAAGTTACTTGCGTCCTATTAGAATAAGATTTAATCCTAATTCCTCCAATTGTTTTTGGAACAGAATTAGAATAGTTTCCAGAAGTAGAACTTATATTTATCACTCTATCTCGATAAAGAGTTTCAATTGTAGAATCAACCCCTGCCCCAGTAGAATCAACCAAATTAAAATTAAAAATAAAAGGTAAAAAAGTTTCAAAATATTCCATGCTTGGATCTGAAATTCCAAAACTATCATTAGCATAAAAACTAACAGCATACCTCCCAATAACAGAAGTATTCTTATACATCTGGCTCATTCCATTAATCAAATTAACCTTTTGCACGCCATTCCCTGGAACAGATACATTGGCCCAAACATAATCAGAATATGAAGCATTCACAAGCAAAGTTATATTAGATCCATTAACAATTCCTAAGGGTGAAACAGAAAAACTGTTAATTGTGGGCCCTGTAGAATTTATGTAAAAAACAACACTGCTAATATCCAAATTACCTAAAGAATCATTTGAATAAACATATAGGGTTTGAGGTCCCCTCGTAAAAGTCACGTTGACAGGAGAAGAATAACTAATATTAGTTCCATTCCAATTATACCAAGTATTCTCGCCATCACTAGTAATATCCACCAATTGCAAAGTTTCATCGTATGTCTGATTCAAAGGAGAGTTAATGACAACAGTCGGGGGAGTAGAATCATAACTCAAAGTATAATTTCCTTCATCACTCCAAGCACTATTTCCCTGTGAATCAATTCCAATACAATTCCAATAATAATTACCATCATTAACGAAATTATAAGAAAAATTACTCTCATTATTTGTCCCACTCAAATTACTTGTTTCATTGTAAACTAATGAAGAAGAATTCCATAAATAAAATGTTAAATTGCCAATAGAAATGTCTGACATATTACAAGTAAAATTTTGTGAAGCCACATTTGTAGAAGTGTCATTTGCTGGAGAAACTAAATGAACTTCCGGAACTTCAATATCTGTTGCTGTAACCAAATACAATGTCCCATAAGCATTTGTAATAATTTCTGGAAAAGTGATTTTACCAGTAGAATTATCAATTGAAACATTTTCAGTTATGTCTGTGGTAACACTCAATCTTGTTTTAGTAATATTGAATTCATAGCTGGTATTATCAACCCCATAACTAGAATAATTTGTCCAAGCAGTAATATTCTCTGTATTTATTATAGAAATTGTATAAACTGAAATATTCCATTGAACAATTCCGCTAGAATTAGTTACTAATGATTCATCATTTCTTAAAAGATCTTTAACCATTGTAGAACCTACTTCAATAACAGTAGTATTTGCAGGAATAACTTCTGTATACCAGGATGCAATGTTGTTTGAGGTTATAGCCACATCGCTTGGAGCTCCAGCAGATTCATTATCTGAAGCTAAAAGTTGCCCAGTTGAATTATAAACATAAGTTGTATTTGGGATTAAACTATTTGTATACTGAGATAAAATTGGTAAAGTGAGATAATACCTTGTATATTGCTCATAATTTGCTGTATTATTTAAAGAAAAATTAATATTAGAAGAAACATTTAATCTTTCATCAGGACCAATTGTCAAATTTATTTCATCTTTGTAAATTGCAACGACTTGTCCCTCAATTTGAGTAGATGAAAATTCTGGAACTTCTAAATTTGCAGGCTCTCCAGAATAATTATAATAAATATTGATTTGTTCTTCAACAGCAGAAGAACAATTCAAATAAACACACACTGTAACATAATTACTTTGTTGTAAAGTTACATTTGTATCAATATAAGTTTCAATAACTGTGGGAATATTTGCAGAAATATTTTTTTCTTCTCCAGAAAAACAATTTATCTGGCTTAAATTAAAATCTTGAATTCCAACTTTCAATAAAGGTTTACAGGAAGTATCATTTATTGAAATATTCATTCTCAAAGTTTTATTACCAATTGCATTATAATTCCTTAAAAGAGAATAATTTTTACCAAGTCCCAATGCTGGAAAACTAATTACATGATTTTCCCCAATAGAAGTAGATATATTCCTAGTCAAAGTATAAACACTAGAACCTTCTGCAGGTTTTCTCCTTAACCAATGTGAATTAGTTGAATTTGGTCCATAACCAAGATTACTAAGTTCCCATAAATAAGCATAAGTTCTAACATTAGTCGAAGTAAAATTTCTTGAAGTAATATAATTTGTTTTTGAACAAGTAACATTAAAATTAATTGAACCAGACATTTCATAATTATTTATTTCGCCGGTATAATTTCCAGTTGTATCATTATAACTCAAAATAATTTCATCATTTGTTTTATCATTTGTTACAACACAAGTTGCATTCTCAATTGGATTATCAGAATCATCCAAATATCTTGCTTGAAAAGGAATGTAAACTCTGTAATGCCCCTCATAAAGTCCCTCACCTTGAGGATAAGTTGATTGATTCACACTAAAAGTTAAATTTGTAGAAATGTTTTCAACCACAAAAGTTTGAATTCCTGTATAATTCGAATTTCCATAACTGTCATTAGTCCAAAAATACCAACCAACAACTTCTCCAACATCAGAATTTATAACAGAAATGTTTTCAGAAAGATTTGTTGTTCCAGTGAATTCAACAAAACTAGAATTGGCCCAAGAACCAGAATCATTTGTACTAAAAATATATCCCGACAATAAAACATTATCAGTCCAAGTTGTATTGAATTTTATTGTATCCAGATAGTTAATTGTGCTCTCATTTTTACTTATATTAAAATAATTAGGATTAACAACATCAACAATTTCAAAAACAACACTGCTAGTATTTAAATTACCTAAAGAATCATTAGAATATACATTCAACGTGTTTGGTCCTTGATCAAATGTGACATTCAAAGCCGAAGAATAACTAATATTAGTTCCATTCCAATTATACCAAGTATTCTCGCCATCAC
>CAYSCL010000016.1:2267-19578 GCA_964429545.1 Candidatus Woesearchaeota archaeon | reverse complement strand
ACTAAACCAAACAAACCTCTAAATTTCTTCCCATAACTTCAACTTTCTTTGTTTCTTTTTGGACCCCAATATCCAAAGATTCAAAAAATTTCTTAGTCATAAGAATTTTCCCTTCGCAAAAATTCAACAATTTTCTATTCAACAATGCAAACTTCTTTAACAAAGTCAATTTATTTTCAAACAATCCTCTATTAATAACAATAGAAGTTTTAGCTTTTTTCACACCCGAGAACCTCATTATAGCTTTTGATAAATTATATAATTTCAAATCAGGATTTTTTTCTTTAGAATTAAAAAACAAAACATAACCTAAATTCTCTTCCACCTTATTTAATTTAAATCCGTACTTCTCAATTATACTTTCAAAACTACTAACGCCCACATTAGATTCCAAAAATAAAATATAATTTTTTCTAACAACGGTTTTCTTATCTTCATCTTTTTCCTTAACAACTAATTTATTATTTTGAACCTTCTCTTCCCCTTGTGCTTTTGTTTTCAAATTCATTTCCTCTTTTCCCAACTTTCTACCTTCCGACTTCCTATCTCCCAATTCCCAATCCCCAGCTCCCACTACAGAAACTTTACTCTTTCCCATCTTTCTAAAAACTTTTTTCTTAAAAACAAAAAACCAAACCAAAAACAAAAACACCAAAACACCCCCAAGAAAAAAATAACTTGCATTAGTAAATTCATAATTATCAAAAATAAAATATCCTGTAATTCCACTTTTTCCAGGTTCCCTTGTTAATTGATATTCACCTAAATACTCGCCATTAATAGTTACATTGTATTCTCCAATATAATAAACCGGGTGCTCATAAGTCTCTCCAACATCAACACTAATATTAACATAAACTATTTTCTCAAAACTCCCATTATCCAAAATAAAATCAATAACTCCTTCATAAGGAACATTCCCAACATTTTCAAAATACAAAACATTTCCAACAATAGCACTTTCAATTTCTTCATTAGCATCAACATAAATTGGTTTAACTTTCAACAAATTAGAATAATATGCCTTCAAGAGCCATCCACCTTTCATAGCATCCCCTTCAAACTCATAAGAACCATTTTTACCCCCCAAAATTTCTTCTTGATAAACAATATCTCCCAAGGGATTTGTTAATTTTACAACAATCGTCTCATTTTCAAAAGGTCTATCTATTTGATCCAATAACTCAACATTAAAAGAAAAATTACTTGGAGGAACAATTTCTTCTTCCGCTTCAATTTCAATTGAAGTAGCCTTAGGCCTAATTTCAATCCTATCAAATTGCTCACCAGAATTCATAATTCTATCATTAAAATCTCTTTCCTCTACAATAATTTCTAAATCATATTCTTTAGGAACGCTATCAATTTTTATATCATATTCAAAATCAAAATTTCCATCAATAACCTCCACAGATTTTTCATCCAAATCTTCAATCTCAATTCTTAAAATCCCATTATAATCTTCCCCGTTTTCCTTTTCAACACTCCCATTAATAATTAATTTCTCATAAGGCAAAAAAAATCGATCATTCAAAGTATAATCAATAATAATATCATCACTAACTTCAAACTCTACACTTCTTTCAACCTCGTTCAAAAAAGAAATCTCAACACGACAATCTCCTTCTATTGCCAAAGGGGATTCCAAATAAATATATTTTTTCTTGTTTTCCTCCAAAGAAACATAATCTTTTTTCAAAATAAAATTTTCATCATCACAATCCAAAACAACTTCCACAAAACCAGAAATAGTGTAATCCTTCAAAATAGAAAAATTAACTTCAACTAAATCCCCAACATTATACAAATCATCAAAATCATCATCAATAATAATAGTAGAACTAACCAAAGGCAAAGCCAACATAACAAATAACAATAATAAAATCCATCCCCCTAATTTCATAAGAATAATAACGAGAATAGATTTATAAGATTTTATGTGATTCTCCTCTTTTTTTCAAAAAATTAAATTAATTTCCCAAAATAGATTTTGAATTATTTTTTAGATAAAATAAAAGATTTTGTTTGCGTGGCGTAGCAGCGCTACATGAGCAGGCAAAATCTTCTTATTTTAGCAAAAAAGAAACAAAATCACTTAAGCCCTTCAAGCAATTCCTTCAACTTATCAATATCCTTAGTCATAGAACTCTTCTTTTCCAAATCCTTCAAAGCATCAACATATCTCTGGACTTTATTCACCAATTTATCCAAATCATCCTTGCTAGCCAAACCAACAGTTTTATCCTTCAAAAACTGAATATCTTTCTGACTTTGCTCACCCTGCGCTTTCAACTCTTGTAACTGAGAATTGAAAACTTCAACTTGTTGAAACTTCTTCCTAATTTCAGCATAAATAGTGTCTACCTTATCAGTATTAATTGCAATCCGAGATTCAATTTTCTTAATCTCAATCAACTCTGACTTAGTTTCTTCCGAAAGCTTAACAATCTCTTCAATACCTCTAAAAAATTCAACCTTTTTCTTAACTTCTTTCAACTCGTCCATAACTCTCCCCATAATAGATTCATTTCCTTCCAAATTCGCCTTCAAAGCCTCAATCTTCGCTTCCTGTTTTTGAACATCCGTCATAATCTTTTCAGGCTGAACAGTCTCAACCAAATCCGCAGCTTTAATTGCCTTCAATTCAATATTTTGAATACTTTTATCCCTATCAAGAATCATCGCTCTAAGTTCACCAATTTGCTCACTAGTTCTATTAAATCTCTCTCCAAAAGATTTCCTAACTTCAGCAAAAGCCTCAACACTTGCATTTAGTTTTTCAACTTGAACGCTTATTTGGCCCAAAGAAGGTCCACCAGAATCCGCTCTCTCTTCTTTTTTTTCTTCAGGTTTTTCTTCAGGAATTTCTTCAGCACCAGGTGCCTCCAAACTTTCCTCTTCACTCTTTTTTTTCTTACCAAAAAGTCCCATTATATATTATCAATCTCCTTTTGAATTTCTTTAAACAATTTCATAATAACTTGAAAATCTTTTTTATGAAATGTTGTATTAAAATATTTGATTTTCAACTTTAATAAATTAGCCTTTGCGAAAATAACAAAAACATCAACTTCCTTTTTCTCCAAGTCCTTCAAATCCATTTCAATCCTATGTAACTTCAAATCCAAGTTAGAACTTATAGCATGTTTCAAGACATCCGCCTTCTCATGCTTATCTTTAATTTTCTTTATTTTCCTTAGAATTTCCTTTGGAACAACCTTTTTCCCAACAAACAGAAGCGTCTTTAATCTCTCCCCCATAATATAACATAATAAACTGAATTTATAAGATTTCTCTTATCTGAATTTTAAAGCTATTTTCCAAACAACCCATCAAACCAATCCCTAACTCCTAACTTCCAATTCCCAATTCCTACCTCCCAATTCCCAACTCCTACTTCTCTTCCTCTTTCTTTTCCTCTTCTCCTTCTTTCCCTTCTTCCCCTTCAGCTTTATCCACAGACACCTTTTCTTCAGTCTTCTTAACATCCTCTTTGACTTTAGCTTTAGCATGTTCTTTTTTGGCTTCTTCAATCGATTTCTTAATTTCATCCTCGCTAACCAATTCAATCTTTCTCTTAGGTGCTTTCTTCCCTAACTTCTCCCATTCCTTATCAACCCGAGGTTTCAACCCTTCCAAATAAATTTCAACAACACTAAAACTACCGCTCATAATTTTATCCTTAACTAATTTCAATTCCATTTTCAAATCAAAAGTATCAACTTTTTCTTTTTCCAAAGCATCAATAGAATATTCTAAATCATCAACCAAATCATTATATTTATTATATTTCTCAAGTTCCTCGTCAGGCAACCTCCTAGTACTATGCAAAATTGGCCTAAAATTAACAAAATAGGGACGGCCACGATTATACTCTGCATTCTGAAACATCACAACACCAACTTCTGCCCTAACCAAAGATTTCAAGAACCCTTCACCATACTTCGTTCTAATTCTTTCCAAATCACTCTCCTCCAAAGTACGAGTTTGCAATTCCGTGTTAATATTTGCTTTAATTTCTCCAACAAAATCATTCAAAACCTGTGAAATTAACATAACACCAAGCCCCCATTTACGGAATTCACGACAAGCCCTTTCAATTTGTAAAAAACCTTCACCACTACCACCAAACTTAGACAACAATCTATGGACCTCATCAAAAACCAACAAAACTTTCAAAGTTGGACTTTCTTTAGGATCCGATTTGAAAACTTGACGAATGACATTCGCAACAAAAACATCAATATCTTTAGGTTGCAACTTATTCAAACTAAAAATTTGTATCTGGCCAGGATTAGCATATTTCTTTATATCAATTATTTGTCTAGCATTCATCACCTGACGAACATTCCCTTTGAATCCTCGAGCATCTTTTGGCTTCAAACCAAATTTAGGATAATAAGCCAACATCCGCTTATCAGAACATTTACGAAGCATTCCAGACCACTGAGCCGTCGGATCAAAAACAATAACTGCAGTATCATTCATCAAAGCCTCTTCAATCATAACTTGTGCAGAAATAGATTTACCCATTCCAGTTGCACCAGCAACAATTGCATGAGTAGTCAACCTTTCCAATTCATAATACGCAGGATGTTTAGTCTCGGCAACATGTCCTAATTTAACCGTCCTCTCACCAGGCTTAGGTAAGGTATCGTAATCAACTTTAATTTGATATCTCTTTTTCTTCTGCTTATATCTCTTATACAAAAAAACATTCAAAAATGAAAAACTAATAAACGAAATAATTGCAAACATAACCCAAACAGGAATTCCAAAAAATGAATACAAATAAACAGGTTTAGAAATTACAAAAGAAGCAACAGCTGTAGAAACTAAATTCAAATATTTCGCATCAATTTCCAAAAGATAATCTCCAGAACTAACATTTTCTGGAATAGGCAAATCACGAAGTAAAGTCAAAGAACTTGCAATCTCAGAATCAAATTCTTCCTCATAAAAAACAGTCCCATTTTCAAGGCCCTTTAATCTAGCCACCAAATCCAACTGATAATCTTGGTCCCTCAATAAATTTTGCAAATTTAATTTATATCTCAAATTATCTCCTGGACGAACCAAGTTTTTGAATAAATCAATCTCCATCAACAAAACTTCAACTGGAAACTTCTTTTCAACAATTCTAATCTTCACAGGAATCTCTTGATTAATATCTCCAACAATAGAAATTTTCCCTTCATATGTTCCCAACGGTTTATTCCCATAAATTGTAACTTTCAAATCATTAGAATTTTGAGGAGCCAAATTCAAACTAGCTTTATCTAATTTAACAAAATCCTGGAGATTAGGAGAAACAGAAAAAGACATTGAAAGAGGAGTTTTTCTAAGATTATATAAACCGACATCTTCCTCAATAAATGTTCCTTGTCTAACTTCCTTATTAATTTCTTTTGCACTAATCCAATAATCTTGGCCAGTGTCAATTATCTCTTGAGGTATTTCATCATACTTACCCTCCTGGGGTTCTTCAGTATATGGCCCAGTAACATATTCATAATCCAAAGAGCTGATATCCATAGTAAAATTATAGTTCAAAACAGAATCATCAATTTCAAATTCTAAAATATCATAATAAGTATCATAATTTTCTTTCACACCAACAAAAGAATTATTTCCAACACTAACTGCCGGCATAAAAGAATAGTATCCAGAAGAATCAGAATAAATCACGGCATCGCCCAACATAATTTTAACATTTTGAAGATAATTTCCAGATGAATCCTTCACATATCCAAAAACTAAAGGAGAAATCAATTCTGAAATCCCAGGTGTTTCTACAGACAAAGTAATATTTTTTTGAAATATATAATGAGTATTATTAACAGTTATATTTTCTACATGGTCATCATATCCATCTTTCATTGCCAAAAGATTATGTCCTCCTGCAAGAGCACTAAAATTTAAGGCATAATAACCCTCCAAATCAGAAAATCCTTCTACACCTGCAACAATAACAGAAGCGTTGGAAATTGGACCTCCAAAAACATCCGTAACATAACCTGAAAGTTGCACAGCTAAATTTTCACCAATTCCTCCTTCAGGACAAACATCATAAGGATCAGTAAAAAAATAGTATTCAGAAGTTGAACCTTCTGGAGTTGGCAAAATCATTTGGAAATTTACAAGTTTGTCTTCATCATATGAATCTTGGATTGAATAAATATGTGCAACATAAACTAAATTAGTTCCATCAGAAAGTAATCCCAAATCAAAAACATCATTTTCCCCATCAAATTTGTAGGTATATGTCGAAGGAACTCCTGTAATATTTCTTCCTCCAACCATTAAATTCATTGTATTATCAAAAGTATTTTCAGCACACTCAACCTGTCCCGAGCAACCAATAAAAATATCCACTTCTGCAGGATCCCCTGGTTGCAAATTATCAAAATCTATAGTTGGAGAAGTTGAAGCATATATTTCAGGCCCCCCAGGAACATCAGTTTGCAAACAATCAAAAAATAAATCCTGCCTAATTATTTCCCCTTCAGAAAAAGAACCAGATAAAAGTTCCGTAAAACCCGCAACTCTCAAAGCCAAACCATAAGCTCCTGCCCAATAACTAGTATCAAATTTTCTATAGATTGTTAATTCGGTAATATCTCCCGCGGCACTATCAACATAATTAGCATAACCCGTTAAAGATAATTTAGAAAACAAAAAAACAAATAAAACAACAACACTCAGAGCAGTAATCAAAAATAAAGCACCAATAATCTTTTTCTCAAATTTTTCTTTTTTCAGCTCATTTCTAATAAGTTTAGAAGTAGGCAATTTTTTAGATTTATTTTTTCTCTCCCCCATAAATATATCTCGATAAAAGAATTAATAAAGTTATTTGTGATAAACAATTTCTACAAAATATTCTCTTTAAAATAAAATAAATAGATTAAAGTTTGATAATCCTATTTTTCTTCTTCGCTACTATCTTCTTCTTTTTCTTCAGACTCCTCTTCTTCTCCTTTCTCTTTTTCAGAATCTTCTTTATCTTTTTCTCCCTCGCCTTCTTCTTTTTCTTCCGAATCCCCTTCTTCCCCTTCTTTTTCCTTTTTTTCCTTTTTCTTAATTAACTTTTCAAAAAATCCCACAAATTTTTTCCAAACGCCCATTATTTTTTCTTCTATAGATTTTAATTTTTCAACCAACCTATTAAAAAATTCTTTTATCTTTTTACCAAGACGCCTAAAAAAATACCCTAAAGATCTTTTCAAATTCTTAAAGAAATTAGAAATCATAAATCTTAATTTAAATGTTCTAAAAAAAATCCAACCAGGAATTTTTTGATAGTAAACATTGCTCCACCAGACTTTGAATCTAAATTTTTTAATTTTAAATTTTATTTCCTTTTTCTCTTTTCTGCTCAAATTTAAATCTAAATGTTTTACATCCAGATATTTTGGTCCAGGTTTTTTCTTTTCTTCTTTCTTTTCATCTTCCTTAGAAAAAAGTAAATCTTGGTGTTTAGAAACAAAATCCTTAACTTGTTTTTCTCTTTTTTTCATCAAAGAAGAAATCTTTTCCTTGAACTCTTTTTCATATTCATCAACTTTTTCCTTTCCTTCAAACTTCCCCAACTTTTCCTTTAATTTCTTACTCTCAACCTCCATAGCTGATTTAAATTCTTCATCAATCTCCTCCAAAGTTTTCATAGATTTAAATAGAAAAATAAATATTTAAACATGTGGGTAGAAACTAACGAAGAACTCCTTTCTAAATCGATCATTAAATTTCCAACAAAAAGTTTCTTAATCTATTTGAATTTTTCCCGCATTAATTAATTTTCTAAATCTCCGAACTACTTCGTGAGATTTATTCTATCAATCATGAACTTCAGTTCAGCAAAATTCTCCCTACCCTCCAACTCCCAATCTCCAAATTCCAATCCCTAACTCCTACTTACAACTACAATTACATCTATAACAAGTCAAATTCTCAGTAATAAAATCATGTTCAAAATATTCCAAATCCCTTACACCACATAAATTATCACATCTAATTTTACAACTAGCATCATCCGGAATTTCATGTAAAATTTCATTACCCAAAGGAGAAACTCCACAAGTATCAACAATATCAAAAGATTGAACTTCCTTTACTAATTTAAAATCCAAATCCCATTGAACAAACAAGAAAAAAACCAATAAAACAGCAAGAACAATAATCAATCCCAAAAACAATTTAGATCTTTTTTTAGAATTACTTTTTGTTCTTCTTTTTTTCTTCATTATTTGGCTCCCTTCCTTTATTTGATTCTAAACTTTTTTTCTTATTCTTACAAATATCAACAAACTCCTTCAATAAATCTTTCAATTCAGCCTCATGTGTTTTAATTTCCTCTTCCTTCTCAATCAATTCAAAATAAGTACTTTGCCAATCCTTTTCCAATCCCTGCAATTTAGAAATCTTTTCTCCAATCTTCTCCTGAAAATTTTTCCCTAATAATTCCAAAATAGATTCAGTCTTCTTATTCTCCCAATAACTCCTCATATCAGACAAAATATCCCTTGGCAAAAACTTCTTTTCATACCAATCTTCCAAATTAGATAAATCATCAATTTCTTCAGTCAAATTCTTTTGCAATTCATCAAAGAAACTCCTATCTCCTCCAATTTCTTCAGATTTCTTTTCATTTTCTTCCCTTTCAACTCTTTTATCCTCATCATCTTTAATATTTCTAATCAATCTAGAAATAATTTCTTTTGAAGACCGAGCATTTTCTTTTTTATCAGCTTCTTTCTTCTCTTCTGATTCTTTATCCTCTTCTTTTTCTTTTTTCTCAACAGGTTTCTCTTCAACTTTTTTATCAACAGTTTCCCTTTTCCCTTCGTTCTCTTTTAGATAATCATTAACTTCTTTAGAACTTTTCTCAATATCATCAGAAATCAAATCCGGCAATTCATCCGGTACAGTCTTTTTTTTCTTTATCCCCCAAAATACCATGTTATTATTTGTTAATTTTTATTTAATAAACTTTCTTAAAATCATTCATACAACAATGATTTTAACCCTCTTGTTCAAATGCTGTTTAGGCAAAACAATATGGCCGCCATTACCAAAAACCTTCACCTCTTTCTCTAAAACTTTTTCAGGAACACCAAAAGCTTTCATGAGCTTCTCAATCTTCCCAATTTCCTTCACCAAGTCTTGAACTTTTCTTTCATCCATGTATATATTTTAATATATACTTACTTATAAATGTTTTGGTTTTTGAAATAATTCTATTTTCAATACTTCCCAAAATAATTCATTTCAGTCATATTAATATTTTAATTATATGTTCCAATAGATAACAAATATTCTTCGTAATAAAAGCCAAGTCTATATTAACTAAAATGCTCAAACCTCATATGTCCCCGCTGGTGGAGATAACTTAGTTGCCTTTGCCATTCTACTCCAAGAAACTAAACCAAATCATAATACAAATAAACTTCCTCACTATCCGAACTGTCATAACTCCTCAATTCAACAGGGACTGTTATTTCATAATCATAAACACCATATTCTCCAACTGCTCCATTATTCAATTTTGTCACAAAAACCAAATCTTCTTTATCTCCTTCACTAAATTCATTGTCTCCCGTATCGTCAGAACTATCCCATAAAATCCCCGTAACAAAATTCCCAGAAGAAGTACTATTAATAATAGGAACATTGTTTATATTTTTTTTATGTACAACAAAATCTTCTTGCGATTTAACAGCCCCACCATCCAAATAAGTATTTGAAATAGAATCTTCAAAATTTGTAGTCCCAAATAAATTATCTACTTCCGAAAAATCATTCAAATTAACAGATCCAAAAATATCCCTTCCCAAGGCCTTTAAACTCAACCAATCTACAATAGACTCCATGTCTGCAACAAAAATATTTCCTACAACATTCTCATCGCTCGTCCAATAAGTAAAATTATTCTTAGTTCTTAAAATTTTTACAGCGCTAACATTCCCATAAAATTCTTGCCAAAGAGTCACACTAAAAGAATTATTTGCCACATTATTTGATTCATTATGTTCATTTATTTCGTCTCCACTATCCAAAAAAACAAAAATATTATTTTTTCCAATATAACTCAAATAACTCAAATTGACAAAATCACCAGAAAAAGCATTTAAAACCAAACTTTGATTCAAACCCAATTGATTACCAAAAGAAACTTCATCTCTAAAAAAAGAAACATTAAATTCAGAAGAATCAACACATCCAATATTTTCAACATAAGCACTCAAAGAAACAACTTCGCCCTCAATATAATCCTGCCTATCAAAAACTAATTTAGAAGAATTAATATACAATTCAGGAAGACCAGAATAAGACAGTACATCAAAAGAACTTGTAACATTTATATTGCCAGCATAATCTTCTGCAAAACACCTAAAACTCCAATCCCCAGTTTCATTAACAAAAACCTCCTCGGTATAATTACCAGAAACAAAATCCATTGTTAAATTTTTTGCGCCACTAGGTTTTGTAACTTCCAAAAGAACAGCCGATAAACCAAAATTATCACTAACATTACAAATTGCTTCCAAAGTTTTATTCCCGCAAACAGAAGAATCATTTAATTCGAATAAATTAATTTTAGGAAAAGTCAAATCAACCACCAAACTCCTATTTTCTCCAAAAGTAATCTCACTAGAATTATCTTCAGCCACACAAGCCCAAACATAATTTCCTTCCGAAATTGTTTCACTAAAAACATGATTTAAATTCCCCACTTCATATCTATCAACTTCTTGCCAAACTCCAGAAAAATTTCCAAACAAACTCAAATTCCCCAAGTCATAATCAGGATCTGAAAAAGAACAATTAAAATCAACAGAACTAGAAGAACTAAAAAAATTATCATCAGGCGAATGCAAGGTTACGCTAGGAGGCAAAGCCAAAACAAAACCCATACTAAAAACAAAAACGATTAAAATCCCCCATAAAAATTTCATCTTAATTTTCCTGTTCGATAACCAATCTTTTTTTATCTGGATCAAATTTAATTAAAATTCCATCTCCTGCCTTCAATCCCAAAGTATCCATCACAGCCTTCGGTATCTTCACACGGTCGCCCGTTTGTATCTTCCCATCCTTGAATAAAACTTCTGCCATTTTGATTTCTTTAGTACTTTTAAAGTACTTTTTAAAGTATTTAAGTATTTGTATTATTTATCCCAAAACATCCAATCACACTTACAAAGAAATAATTCTCTTAATTAATATGTTCAAAATACTTTTCAATCCAAAAAAAGCACAAAGAAACATAGGAGAAATAATTTTCGTAGCAATTTTCTATACCTCTCTTTCAATCCTAATCAGTTATTGGGTTTTTCCAGAACTAGCTTCAATACTTTCAGTTGCATTCACAGTTTTTTCCTGTCTTTACATAACACAAGGAATTTTAAAGAGCGAAGAAAAAAAAGAAACAACTCTTGACGAAAGATCGCTCCTAAAAAGACATTCAAAATCAATAAAATATTTCTTAGCGTTATTCATAGGAATTACAATTGCTTTTGCATTTTGGACTTATTCTTTAAATTTTTCAAATTCAGATCAACTTTTTTTGATTCAAAAACAAGTGATCGACCAAATAAAGCAAACAAGTATAACAGGCGAAACAATAAATACGAATAACTTTTTCAAAATAATTGTATCAAATAACTTCAAAGTTATCTTCGTCTCTCTCATCATTTCTATTTTTTATGGGGCAGGAGGAATCTTCATCTTAACTTGGAATGCAAGCATAATGGGCCACATCATTGGAAGTTTAACAAAAGAACAAGGAATAGGATTTTTTCCCCTAATAACAACAAGATATTTTTTACATGGAATTCCAGAAATATTATCCTACATAACAATAATATTAGCTGGAGGGATAATTTACTCAGCAATAATTAAAAAAGATTTTAACAAAAAAGAAAAAAGAAATAAAATACTATGGGATATTGGCATACTTTCTCTAATCTCCCTCGGACTAATGATTATTGCTGCGATAATTGAAACCTTCATCTCTCCTTTAATATAACCAACAAACCAAACACAACCTTTAAATAATTTCTTAACGGAAATCAATTTATGGGGAAGAAAACATTATTTTTTATTTTTGGATTATTATTAATCCTAATTCCATTTATTTCTGCAGCAGACTTTAATCATGTTATTTCAAATTCAGAAAATTGGCAAGATGTTTATTCAACTATGCACTATGCTAACTTGCAAGGAATAGAAAGCGATTTTTTAACAAGCGTTAATCACGGACCACTATTATTAAACGGGATTTCAAAGACAAAATCAATACAAGTTATAACCTCAAAAGACAAACCATATGTTTTCAATTATCCAAGCACAATCATTTCAAAAGGTTTTCAAGACTCAGAAGAAATTGAAGTAGAAGAAGCAAACATAGAATTAATTGAAGAATTAGAAGATATAGAAAATTTCATAATTGTAAGTGATGCATACGGATATGATGCAATAGCCGTTGCCCCTTATGCACTTTTAACTAATTCCTGGGTTTTCCTAGTAAACTCAAGAAACATAAATGACATAGATCAAATTCTTTCAAATAGGAATCTAAAAAAAGTTATTACATACGGTTATTTAGATAGAGAAATAAGGGACACAATAGAAAAATATAATCCCGAGACAATAAACACGGGGGACAAATTCGAAAACAACATTGAAATTGTCAAAGAATTTTTAAGGTTGGATAACACAAAACAAGTTCTATTAACAAATGGTGAATTCTTAGAAAAAGAAATAATGGGCGGAAGAGAACCAATTCTTTTTACAGGTAATGAAAATGTTCCAGAAAAAATAAAAGAATATTTGAAAAATTCAGAAATAGAAATCGGAGTTTTAATTGGTAATGATTTAATGAGTGCTGCAACGAATATTAGAAGAAGTACTGGAATTTCTGTAATGGTAAAATTTGCAAGAGGAGCTAGAAGTAAAACAGATGGAGTTTCGGCAGTAGAAGGATTAGATTTATTCCCCGTGCCAATACCTGTTTTAGATTTGGAAATTGAAAGTATAAAATATAACACAATGATGAATCAACTAGAAGTTACATATAAAAGTAATTCGAATATTCCAATGTATTTCAAAGGAACAATAACAATAACAGCAGATGGAGAAACAACAAGATTAGGTGATTCAGATCCAATATTCATTGCTCCTGGAGGATACAAAACAGCAATTTATTCTCTAGAATTAGACAATTACAATGATTTGAAGGCAAATATTTATACAGTCTTTGGTGAAACAGAATCATCTTTAGATTATGTTCTTCAAGAAGACATTACAATAGACACCGTAGATATAATTGACAGGTGTGAAATAGAAATAGAAAATGTGAAATATAACAAACAATCAAAAGAATTCTCAATTAACATCAAAAATAGAGCAGACGTTAGTTGTTGGATATCTTTAGAAATTGAAGACTTAGATATTGGATATGAAGAAAAAACCATTGGAACTCCAGAAGCCACAAAAATTTCAAAAAAATCTTCAAGAAAAATAATTATTCAAGAAGAACTTTTAGAAGAAGATTTTGAAGACAATGCTTTTGTAGATGTTGTAGCACATTACGGTGAAAGACAAACGAGTCTTATCAAAGTTTTAGAAGGAAGATTTGAATTGAAAATTACAGCCCTAACAGCCTTAACTTACCTAATAATAATTGTAATCCTAATAATAATAGTTCTTCTGTTCCTATACAGAAAAGCAAAGAAAGATGAAGACGAAGGGTACTAAATTTAATTATTTTTGAACTTTCTTTTTAACAATCTTTTTCTCCCCTGCCTTCTTCAAAGCTTTCTTCCCAACAACCTTTTTGTCTTTTGATTCAGCGTTTTCCTTTTTCAAATTCAAGGCCTTTTCTTTTGCTTCTTTTTCCTTCTCTTGCTTTTCTTCCTCAGCTTTGAAAACATTTATTTCTTTCCTAGCAACATCTATAAGTTCTTTTACTTTCAAAAAATCCTTAAAACCAAAATTAGCGCCTAGCATTTTTATTTTGAAAGGAATTGTCAAAACTTCAAAATCAATATAATCAACTTCCCTGCCAGTTTTTCTCAAATGAGAAATATCAGATTTCAAATCAGTATAAACTCCACCTAAAAAGTCTAAAACCCTTTCCTTAAAAAAATCCCTAACTTGGTTCTTGGATTCAAAAGTTCCACCCATCCCCTTATCAAAAAAACTTTTATCCAATTCATTCACACCATTATAGATTTCAAAATATTCTTTATTCCCAACAATTTTCAAAACATCTTGTATGTTCTTAATCTCAATTTTTTCCTTTTTCTTTACAACTGGTTTTTTTACAACCTTCTTGGAAACAACTTTTTTTTTAACGGGCACTTTTTTAGAAACAATTTTCTTTTTCACAACTGGCTTTTTGATAATCTTTTTTTTATTGTCTTCCATTTTATTTTTTAATTTCTCCTTCTTTAATTATCTTTTCAAAAAACATAACTTAATTTATCAAATATAAATTTATTTCAATTATTCCTTCTTCTCATCCTTAACTTTCTTCTCTTCTTTAGGGGCTTCTTTTTTATCATCCTTCTTCACAACTTTCTTGTTCCCCTCTTTCTTCTCAGGTTTCTTATCAAAACTTTCCAAAGCTTCCTTCATTTCATCTTTAGTTTTAACATTAAATTTCTTTCCTTCAACTTCTCCAAAATTTTCTGTAATCCATTTAGCAATATCATTCTTAGAATCATTAACATGTTCAGCAAAAATTCCTTGATCCATAGTTACCAAATAATCTTTCAATTCCTTAACTGTTCCAATCATAACACCATTATTGAAAGTTAAAGGGGCAACCTGTTTGTCCTCTAATTTTTCCTTAACCTCTTCTTTTTTTTCAGCATTCTTCGCAGCAGCTCCTTCCTTTTTCTCAATTTTTTCCCTCTGTTTCTTTGCTTCATCAATAGACTTTTGAATCTCCTTTTCACTAACCAATTCAATCTTCCTCTCTGGTGCCTTCTTACCCAACTTTTGCCATTCTTTTTCAACACGCGGTTTCAACCCTTCCAAATAAATTTCAACAACACTAAAACTACCACTCATAATTTTATCCTTAACCAATTTCAATTCCATTTTCAAATCAAAAGTATCAATTTTTAATTTCTCTAATTCATTTATACTAAATTCTAAATCATCAACCAAATCATTATATTTATTATATTTCTCAAGTTCCTCGTCAGGCAACCTCCTAGTACTATGCAAAATTGGCCTAAAATTAACAAAATAAGGTTTAGCATGATTATAAGCTGGATTAGAAAACATTCCCACTCCAACTGACGCTTTAACCAAAGACTGCAAAAAAGTTTCCCCATACTTTGTTTTGATTCTTCCCAAATCCCCTTCGTCCCTCGTTCTCATCTGAACCTCTGTAGAAATGTTAGCTTTAATTTCACCCACGAAATCCGAAAGAACCTGGCTAACAAGCATAATCCCAATTCCCCATTTACGGAATTCACGACAACCCCTCTCAATTTGTAAAAACCCTTCGCCACTACCTCCAAACTTTGGAAGCAAACGATGCACTTCATCAAATACCACTAAAACTTTCAAAACAGGAGATTCTTTAGGATCAGTATTAAAAACTTGACGAATAACATTGGCAACAAAAATATCCATATCCTTAGGCTGCAATTTATTCAAACTAAAAATTTGAATCTGGCCAGGATTAATATGTTTCTGAATATCAATTATCTGTCTTGCATTTTGAACCTGTCTAACATTTCCCTTAAATGCTCTAGCATCCTGGGGCTTCAAACCAAATTTGGGATAATAAGCAAACATTTTTTTATCTTTACATTTACGAAGCATTCCAGACCACTGGGCCGTCGGATCAAAAACGATAACAGCTATATTTTGTTTCAAAACTTCTTCAATCATAACTTGTGCAGAAATAGATTTTCCACCGCCTGTAGCCCCTGCAACAATTGAGTGTGTAGTCAATTTATTAGGATCCAAATAAGCAGGATGATTAGTTTCTGCAACTTTACCTAAATACAAAAATTCTTCACTTTTCTTTGGAATTGATTTCAAATCCAACTTCATCTTATATTTTTTCTTTCCTTCGATATGTCTTTTAATTAAATAAACTACCAAAAAGGAAACTACAAAGATTCCTAAAATTATAACCAACAACCACATTGGAATAAAATTCAAAACCATAATTTCCATAAATGCTTTTTTCATGAAAAAATTAGCCTTATCAGAAATTGTGAAATCTTCATAATTTGCAATTGTCTCAAAAACATAATGTCCTTTTGTTAAATTTTCTGGAGGAAATATTTCTTTTACAAAATTAAATGAATTGTTTATTGACTTGCTTTCCTTTCCCAAAGAATAAGTAAGATTATCTTGGTGTATAAAATACTCAAAAGAAACCAATCCAATAGTTTCTTTCTTTAATTTTTTAACATTAGTTTGAAAATATATTTCCTTTCCCAGGTAAAAACTTTTTCTCAAAGGAGTAATCTCCAACAAAAAAGGAGTACTTGTTTCTTCCTCTGTTATAGTAATTGTAATTGGTAAAACCTCGTTTATTCCTCCAGAAATATAAAAATTTCCAGTAAATTCTCCAACTTCTTTCGCCTTAAACATAAACTCTATTTTTTCTGTATTCCCAGGATAAATCGAAGCGCTAGAATTCATAATATCCATAAAACCAGTCACTTTTCCATCAACAGAAAAAGAAACTTCCGTGGTTCCACTTTTCAAATTTGTAACTTCCAAAGAATCTGTTAAAAGATTTCCTCTAGCAACATTTCTCTCTATCTTACTTCTAGAAATTTCATAATTATCATTAATAATTGGATCTCCATAACTAGAAGCTCCAACAAAAATAAAAGAAAGAACTAAAACAAGAAGAAAAAAATAAAATTTATTTTTCATTCTCACCCTCCCCAGGATTTTCTTTTTTCAAATTAGATTCCGTTTTCTTTTCCCCCGCGCCTTCTTTCTTTACTTCTTTTGTGATTTTTTCCGTATTTTCAGGAGATTTTTTTTCTACCGTTTTAACAGGAACCTTTTTAGAAACAACATTTTCACCCTCTTTTTTTGGAATTATTTTCTTTTTTGTTGCAGGAACTTTCTTTTCTATCTTGTTCACCTCAGTTTTTTCAACAGGTTTCTTCACAACTTTTTTCTTGGCATCAACATTAGATTTCGGGGCCACAACTTTTTTAGGAACAGTTTTTTCAATGGACTTGGAATTTCCAACTTCTTTCTTCTCCCCTTCATTTTTTTCTTCTTTTTCGCCTTCCTTCTCTTCCCCTTCTCCTTCTTT
>CAYSCL010000016.1:0-2167 GCA_964429545.1 Candidatus Woesearchaeota archaeon | reverse complement strand
TCTTCTTCTTTTTTAACAGGTTCACTAAAATCAATCTTGCTTGCTAATTCTTTAATAGCCTCTGTTAATTTCTGTTGATTTTCTAATAAATCAGGAGAAACATGCTCCCCATAAATCCGTTTAATTCCAACATATTCTTTAGCAGCTTGTTCAAACTTCCCTTTCTTAACTAATTCTTTTAATTCATTCAGTTTAACATACAAATTCAAAACTCTTCCTCTTTCCCTTTGTCTTTTATACCGGACAACAAAAAAGAACATAACAAAAGACAAGAAAAAAATCAAAACAAAAATTGAAGATGTTTTAACAAATGCTGCAAATTGAAATTTATAACCAACTTGGAATTCATCAGAATATATTGCTGAATCTTTCAAATTATAAACTCGTGCATAAAAGACATAATTACCAATAGGGGACTCTTCTGAAATTTCCAAAGCTCTTTCTAAACTCAGCGTTGAATCAAAAGTAATATTCTCTTCATTAAAATTATAAATTTCACCATTAAAATCTTTAACTGCATAATAAAGTACAGCATCAACTGGAAATTGATCTTTCAAATTTTTCAAATCAATTTTTGCAACAACTTCTTTTCCTGGCTTAACAATTTTAGAATTTTCCAAAACACTAACAATTATCCCATATTCCAAATCAATTTCATTAACAGAAATAAATAAAGGAATTTTTGCTTCCTTGAATGATTCAACAACTAATACTCCATGGTATTCACCTTGCTCAGTTTCCAAACCAACCTTAAAATCAACTGTTATTCTTTTTGTTGAACCAGCAGATAAATTAAAAACTTCTTCACTTAATTCAACATACTCTTCCAATTCTTCAATATATAAAGTAAAATTAAGTGTTTCTGTTCCAGTATTTGTAATCTCCAAAACCTTCGTTGTTCCAGTTCCCTGCTTCAAATTAACTAAAAAAGCATTTACATTAAAACTAAAATCTGGTTCATTATTTTTAGTAAAAATTTCTTTTATAGCATCATAAAGAATAGTACCATCTGTATCTGGATCAGTAGAATCCGTGGAATCATCCTCTGTATCTTCCCCTGAACTAGGAGGATTTGTAGGAACCACTAAAACATCAAATTCAAAAACATCTGTACAAGCAGTATTATAAGAAGTGTCCGAAGCGCAAACTTTCCATTGAACAATTTTTCCTGCAGGGGAACTAATTTGCACCCTCGGAGTAGAATAATCTTTTGTACCATTCATTTCTCCTTTCTTTTCTGTCCAGACACCTTCCTGATTTATATAGAAAGTATAATTAGACAATTCGAAATTATCAGTCCAAGTAACATTGAAAGTCACAAAATCATTTTGGTAAACCTTTGCCTTATCTTTTTTAGCATCTGACCATTTAGGGGGTTCAGTATCTAATCCCACATCCAAATAAACTAAATTACTTTCACCATAGTCTACAAGATCATGAGCATAGAAAGTTACTGTTTCAGTTCCAATAAAACCTAAATCAGGAAAGAACGAAACATTGTTGTCCTCATCTATATTAATTGTGATGTTAGTCATATTCGAAAAAGTATAAGTTATTGTATCTCCTTCTATATCTTCAAAATAATCATCCAAATCAAATGCATCTTCCAAAACAGTATCACTTTGCCAAGATTGGTTTGGAATGTCTTTAATCAGCTCTGGAGGAAGATTTGCAATTTCCAACTCCGTATCTGTGGCAGAGAACACAAATTGCATAGCTAAAACGAGAACTAATACAAAAAAAACTTGTTTCAAATTCACCTCTCTCCCCATATAATCTACAAACAAATTTGATTTATATAATTTTAGAGAGCCCATACACACTACAGTGAAGATTTTCAACAAAAAATAGAAAACTAAAATTTCCCAAAATGTTTATAAAGACCTAATTAGTACTTAATACATGCCTAAAAAGGATACTAATAAGACCAAAAAAGGGATTGATGAAAGGCCAAGAGCAGAGACTTCTACAGTAAAAGGTACAATTACACAAAATCAAAGAAAAGTATTACAACAATTTGTAGGAATTTTAGGAAGCAATGAACAAGATGTTGTAGGAAAAATATTAACTCTTTGGATGTATAACGAAGGTTATCTAGACATAAAAAAAGAGGGTAAAAAATAAAATGAAATCTCGGGGGAGAATCAATGGTAAACAAAAAATATAA
>CAYSCL010000015.1:0-19977 GCA_964429545.1 Candidatus Woesearchaeota archaeon | reverse complement strand
TAAAAGAATTCAATGTTGGAGATAAAGTTAATACTCGTGCTTTTGTTGTACAAAGTTTTGATCCAAGGTTTTACAATGCGAATCCAGATACAGGAAAGAAAATTACTGAAGAAGAATTAGCTTCTGGGGCTCCTAGTGAAAAGAGGGCAATTTTGAATGTTGTGATTGATGATGGAACTGAAAACATTCGTGCAGTGATGTTTCATGAGATGGTTCAAAAATTAGGTTTGACAGAATCTGAGAATGCTGAGTTGATTCAACAACAAAAACAGAATATTCTGGGTAAGGAGATGGTTTTTGGAGGAAATGTTAGGATGAATTCTTATTTTAATAATCCTGAATTGATTGTTGATTCTATTGAAGAGGTTGATTTGGATAAAGAGATAGCAAATTTAGAATAGTTTTGTTTCTTTTTGTCCAGAATACAAAAATTTTTATTACTCGTGTAGCTCTGCTACATAACGCAACTAAAAATTTTAGATTCTGAATTAAAAATAATCCAAAACTGAGAGAAATATGTTTTGGGGGATAATTATTTTTATATAGTTTGTTTTGATATATTATTTATGGAAGAGATAAAGTTCAGAGGAAATGTGCCTTATTCTGATAATATTTATGAAAAAGTTGAAAATGTTCTTGAAGAAATTATGAGTAGCTATTCTAGGTATGATGCTGCGAAAAAAATTGATGTCAATGACATAGATAGTCCACGGATTGCTAAAAGCATTATCTATAATGGAGATGATTTGTTAGAACTTACTTATGGTGATGTGATTAAAAATTGCAAGCTAGATTTTGATATTAATCTTTATGGGAATGATGAGGGAAGATTAACTGAAATTGAATCTGAAATAGTTAAGGGCTTAGAATCTCTATTGTAATTTTTGTTTTATTATTTATTAATTCAATTTATATCCTTGACTGATATAAAATTTATAAAGAGAAACAATTTTCTTGTTGGGTATGGTAACAAAAAAAGATACTGAAGATATTAAAGAAGCTATTTCTGGGGAGGAAAAGGTGACGAAGAAATCTGTTAAGAAAGCTAAAGAAGAAAAAGAACCCGAGTTAAGCGATTTGCCGGGAATTGGCCCTGCTGCGGTTGCTAAACTTGAAAGTGCGGGAGTTTTTGACATGATGAGTTTGGCAGTGATGAGTCCTGCTGCATTGAGTGATGCTGCTGGTGTTAGTGCTGCTGTTGGAAGAAAAGCTATTCAGGCTGCAAGAGATTTGTTGCAATTGGGTTTTAGTGATGGTATGGAATTTGCGAAAAGAAGAGCAAACGTTTTACACATAACTACAGGAAGTATTAATCTTAATGAACTCTTGGGTGGGAGAGGTATTGAGTCTCGAGCCATTACTGAGGCCTTTGGTGCTTATGGCTCGGGTAAAACTCAATTAGGTTTGGCTTTGGCAGTGAATGTTCAGTTTCCTATTGATCAAGGTGGAGCTGCTGGAAAAGCTGTTTTTATTGATACTGAAGGAACCTTTAGACCTCAAAGAGTAAAACAAATGGCTGAAGGGGCTGGCGCTAATCCGGAAATGGTTTTAAAAAATATTTTGGTTGCTCGTGCTTTTAATTCTGACCATCAAATGTTGTTGTTGGAAAAAGTTGCTGATATGATTAAAGCTGGCGAACCTATAAAATTGGTAGTGATAGATTCTTTGACTGCACATTTTAGGGCGGAGTTTTCTGGTCGTGGGCAATTAGCAGATAGGCAACAGAAGTTGAATAGATATATGCATGATTTGATGAGACTAGCTGAAACACATAATTTGGCTGTATATGTTACTAATCAAGTTATGGCTAATCCTGCTCAGTTGTTTGGGGATCCTACTACTGCGATTGGAGGTAATATTGTTGGCCATGCTTCTACTTATAGAATGTATTTGAGAAGAGCTAAACAGGGTTCTCGTGTTGCCAAATTAATTGATAGTCCTAATTTACCTGATGGTGAAGCTGTTTATTTTGTGACGTCGCATGGGATTAGAGATAAGGCTTAGGTTTTTTGGGTTTTTTGTTTCTTTTTTGCTAAAATGTAAAGATTTTGTTTACTCGCGTAGCGCTGCTACGCAACGCAACCAAAATCTTCAATTTTATCTAAAAAATAATTCAAAAAACGGAAAGGTAAAATAGAAGTGAAGAAGAATAATTCTTAAATAGGTTAATTTGTTTAATGTTTTATGTTTAGAAAAATTTATCATTATTTTTTTGGTAAAATAGAAAGTAATTTTGAATTTTATAAAAAGAGGGGAATTTTTCCTCGATTACCAACTTTGAATGATCCTTATGTTGGTAGACTGTCAGATGCGGGAGCTATTTATGTGAAATATAATAATATTGAATTTATTTCTAACCCTTTTCCTAAAAAGAATTTAGAAAAAGAGGTTAAGAAAGAATGAAAAGTCCTACAATTAATCCTAGAATGAAAGGGATTTTAGATAGAAAGGTGGAATATGTTGAAAAGAATCTTTGCCCGTATTGGCGAGATAAGTGTGAACATAAAAAAATACAAAATTTTTGGACTTGGACCTTGGAATATTTGTCCTTTTCTTGAAACTGCAAATAAAATAAATAATTTGTATGAAAAAAAAGAAGTGAAAAAATCTTTTTATGACAAAGTTTTTGATTTTTTTAAAGTTGGTAAAGAAAAAACTATTGAAAACAATAAAAGTAATGTTAATTTGACTACAAAAGTAATTAGTAGTGAAACATATATTCTTTGAACTTTAACTATCGGTAACCCGGGATAATTATTCTTTGTCCAGGTTTTAATCCTCGTGCATTTTTTATTCCATTTACTTTCATAATTTTTTTATAGGAGACTCCGAATTTATTTCCAATCTCACTTAATGTATCTCCTCTTTTTATTGTGTAGTAAATGTTTCTTGGTTTTGGCATTGGGTTTTCTTTAGAAATTTTTTCATGGAAATTTTCTTTTGTTCCTTTTGGAACTCTAAAAATAAATTCATATTTCCCTTTTACCATATATTCCGGGGGGGTTGACCACATTTGATTTAATCTGTCTTCGGTGTATGCAGGATTATATTTTCTTAATGTGCTTGTTGTTATTCCCAATACTTTTGAAATTACATCTAAATCTGTTTGTCTTCTTATTGTGATTGTATCAAAATCATTGGATATTATTTTTTCTAGTATGGGCTCTTTTTCTACATTAGTTATTTTTGTTTCTTTTGCTAATTCCATAAATGCATAAATCTTAGGTATGTGGTCTTCTGTTTCTCTGGGTAAAACTCCCATTTCTAATAACTCTTGGTAGCTTGAGGCATTCATCCTATTTATTTGACGCACCAATCTACCTTGTCCTGCATTATATGATGCTATTGCCATTGCTGGATCATTGAATATGTCATTTAGAAATCTCATATAGTCTGTAGATGCTTCCAGGGATTTTATTGGATCCAATCTTTCATCGCACCATCCCCCATAAACTTTTAGCCCATATTGTTTTCCTGTCCATGACATGAATTGGGCAATTCCTGCTGCTCCTGCTCTAGATTTTATTTTAGGATTCATCCCACTTTCTATAGGATACATATATTTTATGAATGGATCTAAATCTTTCACTTCAAGTAAAGAATCAATATATGGGAAATATTGTTGACTTTTTTCTAAAGTTTCATTGAACCAATTTTTACCTCTACCTTCGTAATATTTTTTCCAGTATGCAACTTTCTTAGCAAATTCTTTTCCTATTGGAAATTTTTCTTCTTCCAATACTTCATTAATTTCTTCTTCTGTAACTGTGATTCCATTTTTTTCTCTTTCTTTAATTTCATTATATGCCTCTAATCTTTTTAATTGATTATTGAAATCTAAAAAATCATAATCTTCTGGTTTTAAGTTTGATTGGGATAATATTCTTAAGCTTGTTTTGTACAGGCTATCAGCTTTTTTTTCATTTCCCTTGTAGAATTCTTCTGTTGCTAGTTCATTTAATTCTTTTGATTTGTAATAAGCAGTTTTTCCAACTATTGTGTCTAAAGGATTGGTTTTTTCTATAATTTTTTCTATGTAAATTGTATCCCGAATTATTTTTTGTTCTGGTGCAGGCAAATTTTTTGTAGAATTGCATCCTATTAAGAAAGGTATTGGGGCCAAAAACCATAATAAATTTTTCATATAATTATGTTGTTTAGATGGAATTTAAATATTGTTGAATTGTAGAATATGTTTATTCAACTAATTCATCTTCATTAAACCAAAGACCAATTTCTCTTTCTGCAGATTCTGGGGAGTCTGAAGCATGGATAACATTTTCAAAACAATCTGTTTTAGAATGCCATCTCCCATATTTTCCTCTTATTGTGTTAAACTCTGCTTCTTCTGGATGAGTTTTTCCCGCGGCTTCTCTAACTTTTTTTATTGCATTTTCTCCCTTGTAAACTATTGCAATCACGTTTTCATTATTATGAAGTTCCCCTGTAATGTGTCCAACTAATTTTTTGAAAAAAGGTTTTTCTTTGTGTTCTTCATAATGCATTTCTGCGAGTTCTTTTTGAACATTTACAAGTTTTAATCCAATCATTTTAAGGCTTGTATTATATAATTCAGAAATTACGTTTCCCGCTATTTTCTTCACCATTGCGTCGGGTTTTATTAATACTAATGTTCTTTCCATGCCTTGTTAAATTTGTCGGAGTTTAAAAAGTTTTATTTGATTTTGTTGATATTAGTAATTTTTAAAAGCAAAGTTTAAAAATCGAGTTGAATTTTATATTTTAGTGATTATGAAATGAATCTAGGAACAAATATTCTTATTTTATGTGTATTGATTGTTTTTTCGGCAATTTTTTCGGGAATAGAGACTGCTTTAATGGCAGTTGGAAAAGTTAAAGTTAATTCTCTTGTTGATCAAAAAAGAAGAGGTTCTCTTGCTTTGAAGAGAATAAAAGAAAAAACCCCTCGAATGATAATTACAATTCTTATTGGAAATAATTTGATAAATATTAGTGCTGCTTCTTTTGCTACTGTTGTTTTTATGGAGATTTTTGGTTCTAGTGGAGTAGGTATTGCTACGGGAATTATGACTTTTATGATATTAGTTTTCGGAGAAATTACTCCTAAAACTTTTGCTGCACAGAATTCGGTTAAAGTTTCTCTGGTTGCTTCAATTCCTTTGGAATTTTTAATGAAATTGTTGTTTCCATTTGTTTGGTTTTTTGAAAAAATAACAAATTTTGTGAATAAGTTATCTGGAAACAAAGGAGATAAAGAAGTTTCTGAAGAAGAGTTGAAATCTTTTTTGATTATGGGTAGAAAGGAAGGGGTCTTGGAAAAAGATGAGGCTGAGATGATGCATAATATTTTGGAATTTAAAGATACTAAGGTTGTTGATGTTATGACTCATGAAGATGAAGTTGAAATGATTGATGGTAATAGAAGAATTAGAGATGTTTTGGAATTTGTTGTTAAATCCGAATTTTCTAGGTATCCAGTTTATTTGGAAGAAAGAGATAATGTTGTAGGAATTGTTGATGTTGATGATATTTTGAAAGTTCTTCATGAAAAGAAAACAACAAAAAAAATAAAATCTATTGCTAAAGAAGTTTTATTTGTTCCTGAATCAAAAGATGTGGATGATTTGTTAGGTGATTTAGATAAAAGAAATGAGAAAGTTGCATTAGTTGTTAATGAATATGAAGATGTTATTGGTTTGGTTAGTATAGAAGATATATTAGAAGAAATTGTCGGAGATGTTTTTGATAAGAGTCGTAGGAGGAGTTCTTATTTAACAAAAATTGATGACAAAGTTTTTAGGACTAAAGCGAAAATTCCTTTGGAGGAATTAAATAAACTTTTAAGGGTGAAGTTGGAATCTGAAACTTCAAATACTTTGGGAGGTTTTATTCAAGATAGATTGGAGAGAATTCCAAAGAAAGGAGAGAAAATTAAATTTAGAAAATTAACTTTTATTATTGAGAAAGTCACTAAAAAAGGTATTGAAGTTGTGAAGATTAAGAAGGGCTGAATTTTATTTTCTTCTTTTATTGAAGTGTTCGGCTGTTGAAGGAGGAGCATCTTTCAGGTTTAGAAATTTGTAATGTGCATCTTTTGATTTTTCATTACATATGTCACAATTTTCTTTTATTGTATAAGTTTTACATTTAGGACATTTTTTTAGTTTCATAGAAATAAATGTTTTTTTGGATATATAAGATTATTCTAAATTAGTAATATATTCATGTAATCTTGAAGGCAATTTTACTCCAAGTTTTTCTTCCACTTCTGAAGGTTTTACCCAGATTAATTCTGTAACTAATCCCCCTGGGGTCAAATTTCCTTCTTTTGCTTCACATAAAAAATGAATTTTTAATTTGTCTGGATTTTTTAACATATTTTCTGCATAAACTGCTCCTAAATTATGGACCTTGAATCCCGTTGTTTCTCTAACTGTTCTTTTTAAACATTTATCTAATTCTTCACCGTGCGTTAAATCTCCTTCTATAAAAGAATAATGATCTTGGTGATCCAATCTTCCCACCAGGATTTTTCTTGTTGTAGTATCAAAAATTATGCCCACAATCTTTATATAAAATTGTTCTTTTTCCATAGAAATATTTGTTATTTTCTCTTTTTAAGTATTGTTATTCTCTTTGTAGTGAATGAATAACAATTCATCGGTATTTTTCTAATGTTTGAAATGAAAAACACAAAGTATTGTTATTCTCTTTGTAGTGAATGAAATGGTAGAAAATTTTATTGTTTGTTTTTTGAATTTTTTAGAGTTTTTATTATTATTAATTGTTGAGGATATTTTCTTTTTTTAGTTTCAGGGTTTTCTTTTATTTTTTCCATTTTATTTTGCCATTCCCTATAGTTTATTTCCATTTTTGGTAATAAACGATTTACTTCTTTTTTGTTATATGGTTGGCCATATTTTTTGTAATCATTTAAAGTAGCTTTGATTGAATGATAAGTTCCATTTATTTGCAAAAAATCTTGAGATTCTCTCATAATCATAATGAAATTTTCAATTCTATTTTCCAAACTCATATAAGATTCAAGATATATTTCTTTTTAATAATTGTTGTATTAGAACTATTGCAAATTAAATTCAAATCCATAATTTTTTGCTTCTTTTTCTATCTTTTCAATTATTTCTGTTATTTTGATGTCTGCTTTTTTCATACTTTCATCTTCTGATTTAATGGAATATTTTCCAGCAGCTAAATATTTTATTTCGGCATTTTTTTCTTTTTCTAATAGTTTTTTTATTTGTGAAAGTCCTTCGGGATTTGTTGAATGCATTTTTATTATTTTTTTTATTGTAGCTGTTTTCTTTTTTTGTTTTTTTAGTATTTCAATTATCTTTTTAGAATTTTCTTTACCAACTAATTTTTCTAAATCTTTTGAATCTTCTTTCGCTTTTTCAAGAAAATCCAATATTGTTGAATTTTCTTTAATTTTTTCTAGAATTTCTTCTGTTTTTTCTTTGAGTATTGATTTTAGAACACTGATATAACTTCTTTCTGATTTGTATTGTTCCATTACTTCCTTTTTTTCTTTTTCCTTTACTCTTCTTAATGAAAGCTCGATATTTTCATTTGAAATTTTCAATACTTTACAAACAATCATTTTTTTTGGTACAACAAATTCTCGGATATTTCTTATTCTCCCCGGCGAAACTTCTGAAAAAGCTATTGAGCCTGTTTTGTTTGTTCCTTCTATCTTTACAAATACAGTTGTACCAACAATTCTGTCCACCGTACATAATATAATGTCTCCTTGTTCCAATTCCATAAGAATTTAAGAAATAACGGGGTTTTAAATCTTGTGGGTTTAAAGAATTAATTTACAACTTTAACAACTTGTAGTTCTAAATGTTTTTTTAAGATTTCTATGAATTCATCCTCTTTTCCTTGGGGAATTGTGCAACCTGCTGCAAATTCATGTCCTCCAACTTCTCCTTCAAAGGAATTCATAACATTTGATAATAGTTCTCTTACATTTCTTCCAGTTCTTCCAGCATTTCTTGCTGAAACTTTTGTTTGATTTGTATTATTTTGGCTCATGCCAATTATTATTGTTCCTTTTTCATAAGTGGGGGAATTTGCCAATATGCTTGTTATTGTACCAATCATAGTATCTTTTATTTTGTCTTCGGCATTTAAAATTAAATATCCTTTACCTATTGTTTTATCTAATTCTTGGGCATATTTTATTCCAGATATTAGCTGTTGTTTATATTTTACATGGATTGATTCGGCTCTTTTTTTTGCTTCTTGGTTTTCCATTGTAAAACTTAATGCTACATCTGGTCTTCCATCTCTAGAACAAGCATTTATTTTGGCAGATAGTTCTCTTGCATCTTCTAACTTTCCAAACATTTTAATTAAAAATAAATCTCCTAGAAGTTGTTTATCTTTTTTTTCAGGATTTCTCAAAACAATTGAAGTTACTAATTTTTCCATTTCCTTTTCTGTCAATTCAATTAAACTTTTATATTTTCCATTCTCGGGAGATAGGCCAGATTCTCTTAACAATTCTATTACTCCTTCTGGGTTTCCTGTAACTCCCGGAATAAAAGGATCTGAAGAATATTCTAAAACTCTATTTAATGGTCTTGTTGAAGGATAAATTAATAGTCCCCTTTTTCTTTTAATCTCCCCATCTTCTAAAATTCCATTATTTAATTTATCAATTTCTTTTTCTAGTTGATCACCAATCATTCCTAATATGGCCAATTTGGCAAATTCTTTATTTGATTGGGAGATTTCTTTACAGAATAAATAGGTCAATCCTGAAGAGGAGATTTTTTGTTTTTCATGTAACTCAGGGTTTACTATTTCTACGTTTATCGGCAGTTCTTCTTCAATTTCGTGATGATCAATTATAAATGCTTTTTTTATTCCAGATTCTTCTATGTCTTTTAAGCTTCCAGAAGCTAGGTCAATAAATAATGTGGGTCTATCTTTGTTTAAGGAATTTATTATTTCTTTATTTAATGCTTTAACTATTTTTATAGAAAATTTTTGATCCATCTTTTTTAATGTTTGAATCATAATACTTGCAGAAGTAATGCCATCTGTATCGAAGTGGCTTATTATTTGTAAGTTTTTGTCTTTGATTTCATCTAAGAAGTTTTTTACAGTATATTTTATTTTCACCTCTAAGTTATTTTCCATTTTTTTCCCTATATAAAACTAGAAATAATTATCTTACTTGAATACCGAAATATTTTTTTAACTTTCTTAGTTGTGAGAAAACTCTATCTTTTTCTCTTTTTGCTCTTTTGTCTTGTTTGTTTTTTTCGTAGTGAGCTTTGATTTTTTCTAGTTTTGTTTCAACATTTTTTAAATCAGGATTAACATAAGAATCCTTTAATATCTTTGATATTTTACCTTTGTATTCTGAAGGATGTATGCCTTCATCTCTTAATTTTTGTCCAATTTTTTCTGAAGTTAAGCCTTCTTTTGCTAACTCTAGAATTTTTTTCTCGTATTCTTTTTGGGTTAATTTCTTTTTTTCTATTTTCTCTTTTGCCATGTTATTTATTTGTAGTTTTGGTTTTTAAAGCTTGTTATTTGTGGTTTGTTCATTTGTTTCCAGTAATGACATTGGTAAGTTATTTAAATTGGAATTGGTTATGTATGTTATGGGAAAGGTGATAGGCGTTTTAAGTTTAAAGGGAGGTGTAGGAAAAACTTCTAGTGTGGTTGCTTTGGGTGCAGCTTTAGCTAGCTTTGGTAAAAAAGTTTTGTTAATTGATGCTAATTTTTCTGCACCAAATTTAGGGATACATTTGGATATTTTGGAACCGAAAAAAACAATACATCATGTTTTAGCTGATGGAACAGAATTGTCTGAAGCATTGGTCGAGTTAGAAGATTTTCATGTTATTCCTGCCTCAGTTTTTCCCCACAAGATTATTGATCCTTTGAAATTAAAAGATTTTGTTTCTGAAGTGAAGAAGAATTATGATTTTGTTTTAATTGATTCTAGCCCCGCTTTGAATAAGGAAACTTTGGCAGCAATGATGTCTTCAGATGAATTGTTTGTTATTTCTACTCCTGATTATTCTACTTTGTCTATGACTTTGAAAGCAATTAAGGTTGCTAAAAAACAGGGTTCGCCTATAACTGGATTGATTTTGAATAAAGTTTATGGAAAGAATTTTGAATTGAGTTTGGAGGATGTTGAAAAGACAAGTGAGGTTCCAGTTCTTGCAATGATTCCCCATGATGTCAATGTTTTGAAGTCCCAGTCAGAGTTTATTCCTGCACCTAATTTTAGACCTAAATCCGATGTTAGCGTTGAATTTATGAAATTGGCTGGTTGTTTGGTTGGTGAAAAGTATGATGCGCCTTTTAGGATTAAAGATTTGTTTAAAGGGCCTGAACCAAGAAAACAGGATGTTAACCGGGATTTGTTTTATCAAAGTGTTTTTTCTTAATCTTTTTGGGTTATGCTTCGTTATTTCATTTTTTACGTAGCGCTGCTATGCTGCAAAATAAAATGCCTCGCCTAAACACAAAAATCTCTAAGAAAAAGTTAGTGAAGAAGGAAGAAAAGAAAAATAAAAAAATAAAGAAATAGATTTGTACTTTTTGTTCCCCTAATTTAAGTATTTGACATTCACTAAAGCTGTATTTTTATCTCCGTTTGCCATCATTTCAGGCAATCTAACTAAAGCTTGTTCGTCTTCTACACCAAGTATGTCTACTTGGATTTCTAAGGTGTTCTGCATTGGCTGATAGCCCGGTAGGGCTGGTTTTTCAACCAAAAGCTGGTTTACAAAAAGCCTTTCTCTAGGACAGTAGAGTATTGCTTTTTTCATATTAAGGTATATACATTTTTGTTTATATTAAATTCCGAGTACCAGAGAAAGACAAGTGTTAGTTAGGAGTTATGAGTTAAAATTACATGTTATTGTTTCTAAGTTAAAGTGAATGTGCAATTTATGCTAGGAAAATTGGATGTTTGTCGGTCTAGTGAAAGTGACAGTTTTTTGACCTGATTATGGGAAGTTTTTTGATTTGTTGTAATTTTATAGTAACATTTAAATATTTCTGTTTTCTAATTTTTGTATGAAAGTTAATCCAAAGATGTATGTAATTCCAGATAAAAAAAATTTTATTTTATATTCTCCTTTGACGGGTTCTATTTTGGAAGTGAATTCTCCAATAGTAAAACAATTACAAAATTTGTCTTTTGGAAATGAATATTTTTTTGAAAAAGGAATTGAAAAAGTCTTGAAAGAAAAAGGGTTTATTGGAAAAAATTTTCCTGAATTGAGTGGAATTGTTTCTCCTCAAGAATATAAACCTGTTGCAGTAACTTTGATGCCAACTTGGGATTGTAATTTAAGGTGTAGATATTGTTATTCTCATGGGGGAGAAAATCCTGGCGATTTATTAGATATCAATATTGCGAAATCTGCTATAGATTTCATTGTTATGAATGCCTTAGAAAAAAGTGCAAAAAGAATTAATGTGGGTTATCATGGGGGTGGAGAACCTTTAATGCATAAGAATATAGGCTGGATAAAAGAAGTAACTGATTATTCAAAAAAAATTGCTAAAAAAAATAATTTGAAAATAAATGTGAGCTCTGCCACTAATGGACTTTTAGGAAAGCAGGATTTGGAATGGGTTGTTAATAATTTTGATAGGGTAAATTTATCTTGGGATGGAACAAGGGAAATTCAAAATTTTCAAAGGCCAGGAGTTAATGGGGTTGGAACATATGATTCAGTTTTAAGAACTGCAAAATATTTAGAAAGCAAAAATTTTCCTTATGGAATTAGAAGCACGATTTCTGATAAAAGTGTTCATAAAATGGAAGATATTGTCAAATTATTTGTTAGGGAAACTACAATTAAAGGATTTCATTTAGAACCTTTGTTTGAATGTGGCAGGGGAGAATATGATTCTGAATTGAGGGCACCTTCTACAGAAGATTTTGTTAAAAATTTTATTAAAGCTAAAGAATTTGTTTCTAAACATGGAAGAACACTTTACCATTCCGCTTCTGAATTAGAAAAAATTGGTAGAAAATTTTGTGGTGCAGCGGGAAATAATTTCTTTGTAACGCCTGATGGCAATGTTACCTCTTGTTTAGAAGTTTCTAGGCCCGAAGATGATATGAATGATATTTTTATGATTGGAAAATATAGTGATGAGAATAATTCTTTTGTATTTGATGAAAAACGTTTGAATGCTTTGAGGAAAAGAGTTGTTGAAAATGTTCAAGGGTGTTCTGAATGTTTTGCTGAATATAATTGTGCAGGAGATTGTTTAGCAAAAGCCTATGCAGTTTCAAGAGATTTATATGATTCTAGAAATAACTTAAGATGTGACGCAAATAGAGCTTTATTGTTACATGAAATAAAACAAAAACTTAAAAATAATGGAGGGCTTAAATAAATATGGGTTTTAAATTAGAAAACATAAAATTTGAAGAGAATGGTTTGGAACAAGAAATTAAAGGAAATTATGAATTTTCCTTAAAAGGATCTTATGTTGAGGATAAAACTTTTTGTAGATGTAATAAAGATTTTGATGATGATCCAAACTGTCAATGTGATACTGTAAGACAAACAGGTCCCAGGAGTGGATGTTCAATGTATTGTGTTTGTAATGAAGTTTCTATTCCAACATGCGATTATGATTAAAATGAATTTTAAATTAGATAAAATTAAATTGAAAGAGAATAATTTGGAACAAGAAATTAAATCTGGTTATGATTTTTTTAAAAAAAATGACGTGAAAGCAGATAGGACATTTTCTTTTCTTTTAGGTGGCACAAATTGTGAATGTGATAATGTCTGTAAAAAAGAGTGGGTTGATGATGATGGTTACATAAATTGCCCTTCAGATTCTTTTTGTATGGCTCAATGTGGGTCCGATGATGATTGTAAGAATTATTGCTCAGCACATTGTTTTACATATTAGTTTCGAACAAAAATCTTATAAATCAAATATAACAATAATTTCTATAGCCCTATAGTACAGCGGTCAAGTATGCGAGCCTTTGAAGCTTGTGACCCAGGTTCGAATCCTGGTAGGGCTATTTTGACCTTCAGGTTAAACTCCCCAAGATTCTAATTTGTAAAATTCAAATAGATTTAATTTCTTTAGAAATTGACCCAGGTTTGGTACAGAGTTCAATGAACTCTTGTGCCACGGAGAGCGTAGCGACCCACGAATCCTGGCAGGGCTATTATTAGACTTCGGATATAAAATCCTCGTTCGTTCGCTAGTGAATTTTGGAATCGAAAATTATGGGGGCCATTCAGAATTAATTTTATATTTCTTTAGTTTTATTTTTTTTATAATAAAAAGAAATTATTGCTAAACAAGCAAGAATAGTTATTATTAAAGCTGAGATTTCGCTTGATGAAAATTCCAGTGGCAAATTAAAAATGCTTGTCAATCTAAGTTTTGATTCTAACAATGCAAGAGGTGTGTGTTTAACTATTGAAGCAATACTCCCTGGAAGGGTTTCTAGGGGTGTAACTAGAGAAGAGAAAATAAAAAATAATAAGGAAATTGAAATTGATGAAATTATTACTGATTCTTGTGATTTGAAAATAGATCCAATCGTGATTCCAATTAAAGAAAAGACGGCAACCGAAATAATTGTTAAAAGTATTATAGAATTCAAATTCGACATTATTGATAGATTAAGGAAAAATGATGCTAAAAGTATTATTCCCGTTATCTGTAAAGAAATTATCATGACACTCGTTATGAAATCTCCTAATATGAAGTGCCTTGCTTTTGTTTTGCTTACAATGTTCCTTATGTATGCATTTGTTTTCCTTTCTCTTATTCTTGTGGATGCTGAAAAAATTATGGAATCAAACAAAATAAAAAATATTAGAAAACTAGGAAATAGGTAATCTAAAAATTCTAGGTTTGTTTGAACATTTCCTTCTGCAGAATTCAAAACTGATTGATGGGTTAATTGTATGGGGTTCATGATTCTGTCAACATCTTCATTTGTTATTTTTTCTGCTTTGTTTTGTATTTCTATTATTTTTTCTTTGTTATCTTCTAATTCGTTTAGGGCTTGATTAATTTCGGTTAATGCGTTGTTTGCATCATATGTATTCACGCTATCTTCAATATCATCTACAACCTCGTTTGTATAATCTAGACTGGATTTAATGCTGTTTAGTTCAGGGGAATAGCTTGATTCTGGAATTGAATATGTTATTAATACATTTTCTAATGAATTTATTTCTGATTCTATTTCGGTTATTTCTTTTTTTATGTTTTGCAATCTATTTTTTGTTGTCCAACCATTGTCTGATGATTCTTGGAGGTATTGTTTTATTTCTTTCAAAGAATTTATTGCATTGTCTAATTGGCTTTCAATGTCTTCTGATTCTGATTTTAAATTTTCTAATTCTATTTTTATATTTTTTATTGCTTCTTCCCTATATCTTGTTGTTTCATCATCCACAATCCCTTGTATTCTACCAATGATGTTCCAGACTGTTCTTTGTTTTGAAAAATCGACGTGAAGGATGATTTCTTGGTTAATTTCTCCCATTTCCCCTATTTTTTGAGGTTTTAATTCAATACACATCTGGATTATTCCACTTTTTACATCTTCTTTACACCAATGCAATTTGTCATAGTTTTCCGAATTTATTGATCTTGCAATTAATTTTGCTTGTATACCTTTCAAAAATTCTTGGTCTGCATCTTCTGAATATATTCCTGCTTTAATATTTTTTATTGAGGTATCATGGAGGGCAAGTCCTATTATCCCAATTAATAAAAGGGGGCCAAGAATTATCATTAAAGAAGATGCTTTCATATTAAAAATCAGTTGAAAATTTTTTCTAATTATATTTATTGTTTTTCTCATTCTAAATCGTTATATTCCTCCAATATTTTTTTGGGGGTTGTTTCTATTAATTTTTTATTTTCTAATAACATAATTTTAGAGCATATTTTGGACATTAATTTTATCCTATGAGAAATTAAAATAATTGTTTTTCCTTCTTTGTTTAAATAAAGAATGAATCTCGCTAAATGTTTTACTAAATTTTTGTCTAAACCGGTGAACGGTTCATCTAAAATTATTATTTCTGGATTAGTCATTAATGCGCAACCAATATCTACCCTTTTTTTTGTTCCTCCGGATAGTTTTTTTACTAGTGTTCCCTTATATTCTCTTAAAGTCAACTTTTCTAATAATTCTTTTATTTTCTTCTTTCTTTCTTTTCTTTTTATTCCATTTATTCTTGCAAAATGTTTCCAGTTTTGTTTTACCGTTAAATATTCATATAGGGAATTATCTTGCATAGAAAAATTTATTTTTTTTGTTTTGGTGATTATTTTTCCTTTTGAAGGTTTAAAGAATCCTATTATATTTTTTATTAGAACAGATTTTCCTTGTCCTGATCCTCCCACGATTCCCAATATTTCTCCTTTTTTAATTTCTAGATTTATATTTTCAATAATTTTTTTATGTCCAAATTTTTTGGTTAAATTTTTAATTTCTAGAATTACATCCTCTCCCATGGTTTATGCATGCCAATTAATTTTATAAATATTGGGTCTGTTCTTATTAAATGAAGAGGGGATTGATATTTGTTTTTTTATTTGTTTTTTTATTTGGAATTAGCTTTTTTGATTCTTTTTTTGTCTTAACAGGAAAGCATAGCATGAATAATTTTGAACAAGGCGTTTGCACAATTCATTATTTTGAAGAAGGTTATTTTCCTGAAGAGGTTATTGAAATTGGAAGTTGTAATTTAATTGAAGATCAAATAATTCAATTGGAGAATCATTATTTTGAATTATTAAATTTTTATGAGAGAGATGAATTTTTTGAAATAAATATAGGTATGGGGGAAGATGAGGGAGTTGTTTCAAAATATAGTGTTGGGGATAAAATTAATCTGAATGGAAATTATTATTCTTTAACTGTAATTTTTGATAATGTTTCTAATTCTATATTGAACTATTCATATAAATTGGTTTTGGATTCTTGCATTGATAATGATTCTGGAGAAAATATTGGTGTTTTTGGAGAAGTTGAATGGAGGGGGCAAAAATATAATGATTTTTGTTTGGATGAAAATAATTTAGAGGAATATTTTTGCGTTTTACCTGTTATTACTTCTTATAATTTTTCAAGTCCAATTGCTATTCAAGAACATTTTTGTTCGGGAAGCTGTGTGGATGGAATTTGTCTTGAAAAAGAGCAAATTACTTGTGTGGATAGCGATCGGGGGTTAGAAAAATATTCTCAGGGAAGGGTTTTCTATGGGGATCTTGTTTTTAATGATGAATGTATAAGCGAGGATAATTTAACAGAATATTATTGTAATGAGACTGAGGGAAGAGAAGAAGTTTTTTCTAAAAATATGACTTGTGATTATAGATGTGAAAATGGAAGATGTATTGAAGAAGTGATCGGGGGAGAGGATGAAGAGGGAGTAGAGAATATTAATGAAGAAATTGTTAAATTTGAATCTGTTGAAAAAAATTCTCAGGAAGTTGTTTGTGAAATTATTTCTGAAACAGGCAAAAAAATAGTTGAATATTTAGGCGATCAATATGAAAGTGAGTGTATTTCTGAAAGAAATCTTGTGGAATATTCTTGCGAGGATGGCGAGTTGATTAGAGAAAGTATCGAATGTGAATTTATTTGTGAAGATGGAGTGTGTATTGATTCAGCATCGGAAGATTGTGAAGGTTGTATCCTTGAAGGTAATTGTTATCCAGTTGGATTCCGTAAAAGCAAATATTATTGTAATGAAGAAAAAGCATTTGTTCTTCAAAATGGGGGAAGTGGAGAATGTATGCATGATTATCAATGTAGAGCTAATATTTGTGAAGGAGGCATTTGTTCTAAAATTAGTTTTTTTGAAAAGATAGGATATTGGTTTAGGGGATTGTTTGGTTAGTGTTTATTATAATAATTTTTATTAATTAATTTTTGATTTATTTATTATGAAAAGAAATTTTAATGAATTCATTTCAGATATTTTTGAAAAAGTTAGAGTTTATGAGTTATCTTCTGATGATGTTAAAAAGTATGTTATGGTTTCTAATATTGGCAATCCTGCTGAGAAATGGTATTCTATGTATGAAAAAAACATTTTGGATGATTTGAAAATTGGTGAAGAGAAGTGGGCTAAGAAATCTGTTCCTGTTTCTATTGTTAAAAAAATGAATTTTCCAGATTTTCACAAAGCATATGATTATTTGACTTGTCAAGGATCTTATGGTGTTAGTTTTCCTTTGTTAACTCCTGAGCAGAAAGAGAAAAAGAGTTTAGAAGTTTTTGCAAGTTTTGGCAAAGGGGATTTTTCTTAAATTAGTGTTTATATCTTCCACGTTTTTCTATTGCTTTCATCCTATCAAAAACTTTTTCGGCTTCTTTTGGTTCTATTAATCTATAACCTATTTCAAATTCTTGAAAAAGCGTTTTCCAGTTTTTGAAATGCTTTGCTTCTAGAGCTTGTTTTAGTAAGTGGATATCTACACCTTTGTCTTCATATTTTCCGTTGAAATACCCTAAACCGAAATCTATTAGGAATATCTTTTTGTTGTTTGACACATAAATCATGTTTGAGGTTGTTAAATCTCCATGAATTATATTTTCTTTGTGAAGTTTTCCGATTGCTTTTCCTGTTTCAAACATTATTTTTTCTTGCTTAGTTTGTTCGAATGAATCTAGGTGTTCTGAAAGTTTTAATCCTTCTATGAAAGGCATTACAATTTTGTTTATGTCTTCTTGATCTTCTGGATATGGAACGTTTACAAATTCGCTTGCTTTTTTTAGAATTTTAGTTTCTGATTTTGTTCTTCGTTTTATTATTTTTTTGTCTAATTCTGAGTGGCGGTATGATTTTGAAACACGGTGTTTTATTACTTTATTATTTTCTAAATAAATAATTGCTTCTGCTCCTGAAGAAATTTGTTTTTTCATAAAATAAAGAAGAATAAAGGGATTTTAAGGTTTTACGGTATTGCTGAACTTTGTTCTAGAATTGATAAAATAAATATCATGAATTAGTTTCATCAAGGGATGACCTTATTTCATAAGTCCCAGAGATTTAGACGAAATAATTGATACAAAAGATTTTTGGGCGTTGGTTAGATTTGGAGATATTTTTAGAATTGTTGAACAACTCATATTCTCCAATGGAAATGGATAATTGAATATTGGTCATGAACGAATTGAATTAAATTATTAGTTTTCTTTCCAGATTAAGATAATTGCTAAACTAAGTATTGCACCTATATCAGTTATCATACAATATTTGCATATGGCTTTTATTACAAAGAATTGAAGATATAGAAAATAAATTGCCATTATGGAACCAATTGTTAATCCTAGTGTTAAAAATTGTTTTTTCTTTTTTGTTGGTTTTTTTATGTGCCAAAAGTTTATCAAAAATAAAACTGAAAATGCTGCTAATCCCAGGTGGGCGTTGCTTATTCCAAATGTTTTTTCATAATCAGAAGTTTGGATAGTTACGCAACTATCTCCTTTTCCTCCTATATCGCAAGCTTGTTCAATTGGCATGAAGCTTAGGATAGTTGAAGCCATTATTATAATCGCTAGGATTAATAGTATCGATTTGTATTTCATAGAATTTAATAAGAAAATTTAATATAAAAGGGTTAGGGTGTAACTAGGGTTCTTTAAAACTTAACTTTTCCTTTCATGCCCCTGGCCATTTTTTTCATCATTTTTTGCATTTGTTTTTGGCTCATTCCTTGGGACATGTCCATTCCCGATGATTCTTTTATCATTGAGTTTAACATATCGTATTGTTTTAGAAGACTTCGAACATCTGAGTTATTTACTCCTGCTCCTTTTGCTATTCTTCCAATTCTACTTGTTTGTTTTTGAATTGTTTCTGGGTTCTCTTTTTCTTCTTTTGTCATTGATTTTAATATGTGTTCCCATTTCTTGATTTTTTCTTCTTGTGTTTTTAGAGCATTTTCTGGAATTTTTGCTTTACCCATCCCTGGAATCATTGATTTCATTTTGTCAAATCCCCCTAGGGAATTCATTGATTTTACTTGCTCTATTACATCTTCAAGTGAGAGTTTGCCTTCTTGTAATTTTTCTTGTATTTTTTGTTGTTGTTTTTCATCGGTTACTGAATGAATTTTTTCGATTAATGATTCTAGGTCTCCCATTCCAAGAAGTCTTGATAAAAATGTTTTGGGATTGAATGATTCTAAGTCGTTGATTTTTTCTCCTGTTGTTATGAAATAAACTCCAGCTTTTGTTTCTGCACATGCTGTTAATGCGCCCCCTCCTTTTGCCGTGGAATCCATTCTTGAGACTATTACTCCAGTTATATTTAGAGCATCAGCGAATTTCTCGGCTTGATTTTTTGCTGCTTGACCAATGTCTCCAGGCATTACCAGAATTGTTTCGTTTGGCTTGATTTCTTTGTCTAACGATTTTATTTCTTTTACTAATTCTTCATCTAGATCGTGTCTACCTGCTGTATCAATTATTACTAAATCATATTTTTTTAATTCTGGTTCAAATTTTTTCCAAGTTTTTACTGGGTCATTTGATTCCATGTCAACATAAACATTTAGATTATTTTGTTCTGCTAATTGTTTTAATTGTTCTTTTGCTGCTGGCCTCCAAACATCCAGCCCAACTAATGCAACTTTCTTTCCCCTTTTTTGAAAGTAGTTTCCTAGCTTTGCAGTTGTTGTTGTTTTACCTGCCGCATAAAGTCCGGCCATCATGATTCTGGTTTGACCTTTTTCTTTTAGAGTCAATTCTTTTTTCTCCCCTAAAATTGTAACCAATTCATCATGTAGAAGTTTGATTAAGTGTTCTTTTTTTTCTAGTCCTTTGATTTTTTCATCGAATGCTGTTTTTCTTATCTTTTCTGATAATTCTTTTACTAAAGGAATCGAAACATCTGCTTCAATTAATGCTCTTTGCAATTCTCTGACGATACCGTCTACTAAGTTTTTATCTAAAAATATTGCATTACTAATTTT
>CAYSCL010000014.1:0-21552 GCA_964429545.1 Candidatus Woesearchaeota archaeon | reverse complement strand
TTTTCCCAAATTATTTTTGGATTTATACATGCTCCATTTTCACAACCGTATGAACAAACTTGAATTACTCCCCATTGTTCAGAAGATTTTCCACTACATTGCAAAACTTGTGGATTATCTTTTCCGTAACAAATTTTACTCAAATCTTTAACTGCACAATCAGTTTCTCCCCATAATCCACAGGCCATATCATCTGGAATACAAACAGTTGTTCCATCTGGATATTTAGCACAACGCGAATTAATGCCGCAGTCATCGTCATTTACACACCCCGTATCACAATTATCTAAACATTCATCACAAAATCCATCTGTGCATCCACACTGGCAAGTAAGATCATCCCAAAATCCAGTCCCAGACCCATCCGCATAAGGTTCACAAGAATAGGCAGTGCCTCCCTCACAAAAATTATTTTCGTGCACATATGCTCCACAGCCATTAGCAGTTAATTGGGAATTAGCACAAATTTTATCTTCTGGAATACAAATTTTTTCAGAACTATAAAAATCAGTTACACATTTATTAGAAAGGCATTGTTCATTTGCTGTACAAATTTCACAATTTGCTTTTTTAGGTAAACAATCTCCAAAAATTGTTCCATCTTTACAATACCAATCTACTCCTCCGTCACAATGTGAATCTGAGTAACAATCTATTATTGAACCAATTTGAGTAGTTCCTTCAATCCATATACACTTATCTGGATACTCTGCATTACAATCTGCCTTATTATCTATTACATTACAAAAAAGAATCCAATCTCCACTTAAATAGCCACAACTTCCAGTTACACAATAACTTGGAACTTCTCCCTCACAATATTGAGAAGAAGAACATTCATTATCTGATGGACATCCTGGATAACATTGACCAGTAGAAATATCACAACCATAAGTACAATCTTTTGGGGAATTTTCACAAATATTATTTATACAATTATCATTTGTACATAAATTTCCATCATTACATTGCAAATATGAAGTACAGCAATTTGAAATTGGAACTAAAGAACATTCTTTGTATCCTGATGGATTATAATTACATTTACCTGTTTCACAAACATCTCCTTGAGGACAATCAGAATCTATTGAACATTCATCCAATAAAGGTAAACAAATATTTCCATAACAATAATCTCCTTCTGGACAATCTATATCATAATTACATTCTTGAATAGGTGCAGGCACAAAAGTAAATAATCCTATAATAATTAATAATCCAATTACAAAAATAACTCCCCTCTTTTGATGAATCATATAACATATAGAAGAAACTTGTTTATAAATATTTCTCGATTACAGTACTAACTAAGTTTTATAATGTTTGAAAATTTATTATTTAACAAATAGAATAATGTTAACAATATCATTAACAAACAAAAACATTTATAAGTAACTACTACTTAGTAACATCAATGAAAAAGAAAAATAGACTGGGATTGAAGGAAATTCTCTTAACTACAGGTTTGACTCTTGCATCTATATTGCCTGGGAAGGCTCAAGAACCAAGCCCACAATGGGCGGCATGGAATGTATATAATCAACCAAATACACAGGAACTTATAGGAAAAAATAAATTAGATTGGTATGGTTCAGGGGATGTGAATAATGATGAAGCCATAAATTATCAAGATTATGTTGATATGGATTTAATAGCAAATGATAGATCAGATATTGATGGGGATGGGAATCCTTCAACAGAAAATGATAAACAAATTTTAAAAAATTATTTGGATGGAAATAAAAATTATTTACCTGCGCATTGGAATAAATTAAACAAAGAAGAAAAAATGGATTGGTTAGATAAATGTTTGGCAGTAGATAAAACAGACACAATAACTGTTGTTCCATATTATTTTGACTGTGATGAATTTGCAAGAAATTTGAGAGTAAATTTTTCTGGATTTGCAAATTTTGAAAATTCTCCTTATTCTAGCATACATGAAAATACAACAACTAATGCAAGATTTAACATACCTATGTTAGATTTGCGTATAAGGGGCCCCCCCTACAACCATTCAATTAATGCTGTTTATGTAGGAGATGGAAAAGAAAATTCTTTATTAGAAAATTTAATTGATGATTTGGTTTATATTGAGGGGGAAACTGATGACATAAGAAATCCTAGAGATTATATTCCAATTACAGAAACTTCAAAACAACAAATATATTGGGAGGGATATTTAACAGGAATTCATTCAAGAACAGGCGAAAGATATGAGGAATTTATTGATGAGCAACTAATTGATTGGAGATTAGTTAATGGAGAAGCAGAATTATATTCTAAAGCGGGTGATTTGATATTGTTTGATCCAACAAAATATGACACATTAACTTTTGAAGGGGTTCCAGAAAATAAAATTTTTAATTATGGAAAAGATATTTCTTCTTATTTAGAGGAAGAGATTTCCGATGTAAATTCAACTTTACCAATGCTTTCTAGAGAACCATTTGAAGATTATTACATTGACTCAGTGGATTATAAAAATTCAGAGAAAATTCCTTTAAGCGAAGACCACCCAGATATACACTATAAAATTATAAGAAAAGTAAAAGCTTCAACACCTTTTATGACAGATTCAACATCTTGGGAAATAGAAGTAAAAGACATAGAATCTCCAAAAATAAACAACTTTCCCGAAGATAATTCAAAACAATATTCTGCTAGTTTAAATCCAGATGAAATAAATCCAGATGATTTAGAAATTCAGGATAATTCAGGTTTAGAAGTTGTTGTAGAAAAATCAACAGAATCAACACAATTAATGAATGGAACAATAGATCAAGTTAATTTCGATTTCTATACAGATGTAGTAGTAAGAGATAAATTCGATAATGATACAACTTACACACATAAAACAGAAGTAAGGGACACACAAGGACCAGAAGCATATTTGAGCGATACCTATGTCAGAAGAGAATCAAACCAAATTGCTGAAGATGCAGTGAAATCTTTGGTTGAAGAAGTTTATGACAATTCAGAACTTCCAGTGGATACAATTGTAGAACAAACAGGAGATAAATATTACGATGTGTTTCTGAAAGATGTAGCCGGAAATGAAACTTATTTAGGAAATGTAGAAGTTGATAATTCCGTTGGAATAGAGGATGAACCTTCTAGCTTAGAAAAAACCCTTAAGGCATATCCAAACCCAGTATTAAATGATGTTTATGTAAATTATAATACAAACAGACCAGAAAATATGAATGTAGAAATATATGATTTGAGTGGAAGACTAATAGAAATATATAATGAAAATCTTTCTGCAGGAGAAGGAAAAGCAACTTTTGATTTATCAGAATTAAATACAGGAATGTATTTAATGAACATAACTGTTGGAGATAGAACAAAAACTACAAAAATTTTGAAGAAATAATTTCTTATAAATTTATAAGAGAATCCTAATTGAATCAATCCAAATGATTTTTTAATACTTCCAAAAATTTTCTATGAATTTTTTTTCTTCCTTCAGAAGAAATTTTAAGATTTCCCAATCCAGCAATTAATTGTGCTCCTTTATTTAACAATTCATTATTAATATCTTCTTCGATTCCATCGTAATCAAAAGAAATATTTTTCCTATATTCCTGAATGATTTCTTTTTCTAAATTTGGATGATTTAATAATAAAAGAGATAAATCTTTTGTAGGGTGAGTAACCCCGGAAAATTCAAAATCAATGTAATAATTTTTTCCATTTTTTGATAATATATTCCTTCCAAATAAATCTCCATGAACAATCGTAGAATACTCAATAACTTTTTCATTATGTGACAATTTTTCACTAAGCTTTTCAGAGATTTTTCCAAAAAGATTTTTATGGGTTAAAACATAATCAGATAAATTCCTAGAATTGTGGATTGGAATATTAGAATTTTCTAAAATTTTGTTTTCCAAAAAAATAGAATGAATTTTTGCCCAATCTTTTACTGCCATTTTCAAATTAGGTATTGAAGATTCTATATATTCCATAACAATATAATTTGTTCCAGATCCATATACTTCTGGAGTATTACAAAATCCATTCAATAATTCATAAAATAATTTTTCTCTTTTTGCAAAATTTGTCTCATTATATTCTTTCAAAAGTATTTTTTTGTCCCCCATAGAATAAACCGAAATTGAATTTCTATTATAACATTCTATTTTTGAAACAAAAATTGGTTTTTCTTTGAATATATCACTCAAAGTATTTTCAATAGAATTCATTTTTTTATTTAATCAACAGAATAACAATCTATGCAACTTGAAGGACTATAACATCCATCAAAAGAAAAACATTCGGATGAAAAATTTTCTGAATATTTTAATTCTTCTTGTTCTTTTTGATATGCTAAAAACTCTTTTTGTTCAGACAAATCCATTTTCGGAAGTTCTCCAACCAAAGGTTCTAATGTTTTTACCATAATAATTCATTAAATCTAAAGTTTATAAATATTTATATAGTTGGATAAAATTTAATTTTTATGGTAAAAGTAATCTTTAAATTTGACAAAGAAAAAGACTTACAGAATAACTGGTTTGCAATTAATTTTAAGTCAGATTTAGAGAAAGGTAGAAAATTTAATAACATACTCCCACTACAAGAAAAATGCGAGAATAGAAGTTTTGAAGACTGTAAAGGTGAAATAGAAAAATTCCATAAAAAAATCCATTCATCATATTTAATTAATGAAACTATGAATTCTTTTCAATCTGCTTGGAACAATATCAATGATGAATTTTTTGAAAGATTAAGAAATATAACAGGAAACAAATTTCCATTTGAAAATGTAACCGCATATTTAACAACTCAAAGTTTATGCCCTTATAACTTCAAAAAAGGAAATTTTATGATTTCAATCTGGAATAATATTCCAAAAACCCTAAAGACTTCTGCTCATGAACTAATGCACCTTGATTTTCATAATAACAATTGGGAAGAAATTGAAAAAAGAATAGGAAAAGAAAAAACCGAAAAACTGAAAGAAGCCTTGACTGTTTTGCTTAATTTAGAGTTTAGGGATTTGTGGTTCGTAAAAGACAAGGGGAAAAATTCAGAAGAGCAACAAAAGCTTAGAGAATTCATAAAAAAAGAGTGGTTGGAAAATAAAAACTACAAATCACTCCTTGACAAGTGTGTGATTTATTTGAAAAAATGATTTACAAACCCCTTTCTGTCCAATTTGAAATCACGGAATCTTGCACCCATAAATGTAGACATTGTTATAATTATTATTCGAATAATCGAAGTTCTGCTTCTACAAATAGGGAGGTAATTAATAAAATTGCAAAACAAGAATTCTTTGATATAACTTTAACTGGTGGAGAACCTTTATCTGCAAGATCTCAACTTTATGATGCTATTGAAATCTTTAAAAAAGAGAATATGGATGTGAGAATTAACTCAAATTTACATTTACTCAAAGATTATGATGTAAAAAGATTTGCTCATTTTAATGTTGATTCAATTTTAAGTTCAATCTTAGGTTCGAATGAAAAAACACATGATTCATTAACTGGAGTAAGGGGATCTTTTGAAAAATTAAATAAATCTCTTAAATATTTATCAAAAAATAATTTAAGAGTTGCTATGAATATGGTTGTGAATAAAAATAATCTAGATGAAGTATATGAAACAGGGAAGTTTCTTTTTGAAAATTTTGGAATAAATTATTTTGCAGCAACTCCAATGACTGTTTCTCCAGGAAAAGATTTAGCAGACATTACTCTTTCAAGAGAAGAATATATTTCAACCCTTGACAATTTATTAAAATTAGAAAAAGATTTTGGAATAAGAACTGATTCACTAAATCCTGCAATACCTTGCATGTTTTCTGAAAATAATCAAGAAAAATATAGAAAGTTTTTTGAGAATAGAGCTTGTGGCGCGGGGAAAGGAACTTTGACCTTTTCAATTGAAGGAGAAGTTAGGCCATGTTCTCAAGAAGGTAGAAACTATGGAAACATAATGAAAAATTCTTTAGAAGAAATTTTAACTAAAATGCATGGTTGGAGAGAAGGAGAAAAAATTCCTCAAGAATGTTCTCCTTGTGATTATGTTCAATTATGCAAGGGGGGGTGCAGAGTTTCTGCAGAAGCAAGTTCAGGCAAATTAGATGGATTAGGACCTTATTTTACTCATCCAGTAAAAAGAAATACTTCTAAAAAAGAAAATAGGTTAATTAATCTTGAAAGTTTGAAAATTCAACAAGGAAAGGTTAGAATGAGAGAAGAAGAAAATGGTTTAACTACAATTTATTTAACACCTAAAATAAATGGAATTTTAACTTCAACAGAATTAAAAATTTTTCAGAGATTTTTGTCAGGAAAAAATTATTTTGATATTTTAAAAGAAGTTAAAAATGAGAAAATTTTAAAAGAAGTTTGTACAAAACTATTTAACAGAAAACTTCTTGTTGATAATTTTTTATAATTATTTTTTTTTTTGAAATAAAATAAATAAATTTTCTTATAATTCCTCAAAAGGTAAATATTTTTCAATTTCTTTTCTTAATTGGGGATAAGTCCACTTTTCATTAAATTCTTTACGTTCCATATTTTCAAATTCAGGATATATTTTACTCATAAATTTTTTTGAATCAGTAACATCTAAACAAATAATTTTGTTTTCATTAATATTATATTTTTCAACAAGAATAGGTTTGTGCTTTTTTCTTGCAGTAATTATCAAATCTGCCCAATCAAAATCTTCTTCATTAACAGGTTTTGTTGGTTCAGGATCAATGAGACAAGGACCAACTCCCCCATATCTGGTTGCATATCCTTTTTCTTTCAAATACTCTGCTAAGTATTTACTCCTATTCCTCCCCATAGTACAAATACATAATATTTTCATTTTATTTCTAATTCACTTGTAAATTCTATCATGATGATCAAAATCTACAAACATTATAAATTTTTTATTAAAATCTACTTTGAAAATTAAAACAAAAGAATTATCTATATGAACCCTTTTGAATTCTTTCATCCCACCTTTTAAATTTTTATAATGATTTATAGAATAAATATCACATGAAACAATTTGTTTAATTTTTTTATTAATTATTTCAACTTTTTTCTTATCTTTTTTTAATAATTTTTTAATTTTAAATTTCAATTCATCAGTTAAATTAAAACTAAACATTTAAACCTCGCATAATTTGTCGAGTTCTTCAAAAGTCATTTTTTTGTCCCCATAATTTTTGAAATGCTTGTCTGAAATTTTCATAACTTTTTTTGCATATTCAGAACTAGCATCTTTTTCCACTATTTCTTGCCCATACATTTCAACAAATTTATTTATTGCTTCAGATTTATCTTTCAAATCATATTTTAATTTAACAATTCCCAAGACTTTATTCACATAAGGATTCAAATTTACTCTTGCAGAAATTAATTGTGTTTTCATACACATGAAATACACATGGAGTGTATTTAAACTTTTCTTAATGATTTTGAATTATTTTTTAGATAAAATCTGAGATTTCATTTCCGTGGTGTAGTAGACTACATGAGAAAATTAAATTTCTGCATTTTAGCAAAAAATAAACAAAATCAACCAATAACCACAATAAGCGGTCGCAATCTAGCAACCTTTAAACTGATACCTAAGTCATGAATTACATTAATAACTTCATCAATATCTTTGTAAGCCAAAGTATTTTCATCTGCCAAGGATTGACGACTACCAGGTTTGACAATAATATCTTTTTCTTCCAATTCTTTATCAATTTCTTTCAAGTCTCTTTTACCAGATTTAGTCCTACTCATAGCACGACCTGCACCATGAACCGAAGAACCAAAACTTAATTCTTCAGCTTTTTTTGTTCCAACCATAACATAAGAGGAAGTTCCCATAGAACCAGGAATCAAGACTGGTTGACCAACTGAACGATAATCCTCTGGAATCTCTTTTCTTCCCGGACCAAAACTTCTGGTAGCCCCTTTTCTATGAACACAAACTTTTTTTCCTTGGTGCTCTTCAAACTTTGCAATATTGTGGCAAACATCATAAACAACATCAATTTCAATTTTAGGAAAATAGTGTTCTAAATCCTCCCGAACCCAATGAGTGATTAACTGTTTATTTGCAAAAGCAAAATTAGCAGCACAAGCCATCGCAGAAAAATAATCTTTTCCCAATTCACTTTCAATTGGAGCATTAATTAATTCTCTATCGGGAAGACCTTCAATTCCATATTCAGTTTCCATTTTTTTAATATAATCACTCGCAACCTGGTGCCCAAGTCCTCGAGAACCACAATGAATCAAAATAACTATTTGATTTTTAGAAAGACCAAATATTTTTGCAACTTTTTGATCGAAAAGCTCATCAACAACTAAAACGTCTAAAAAATGATTTCCTGCTCCAAGTGTTCCCAATTGACCAATTCCTCTTTTTTTTGCCCTATCCGAAACTTTCGAAGCATCCCCTCCAATAATGCAACCTTCTTCCTCCATATGCAAATAATCATCTTTTTTTCCATAACCCATTTCAACAATTTTTTGTGCACCTCCTTCAAGAATTTCATCCAATTGTCTTTTACTTAATTGAAAAGGACTCCCCCTCCCAACACCAGAAGGAATCTTTCTTTGCAAACTTTGAGCAATTTCATCTTTTTTTCCTTCGAAATCTTTCAAAGTCAAATTAGTTCTAAGTAATCTAACACTACAATTAATATCATATCCAACTCCCCCGGGAGAAATAATTCCTTCTTTGATATCAAAAGCAGCAACACCTCCAATCGGAAAACCATATCCTTGATGGCAATCAGCCAAAGCAATGGATTTATCAATAATGCCTGGAAGTTGAGAAACATTTTTCACTTGTTCTAAAGTTTTGTCTTTTTTCACAGATTCAATGATACTCTCTGAAGCATAAACTATTCCTGGAACATTCATCTTTCCTTCTTTAGGAATTTCGTAAATATTATTTTCTATTTTTTTAATTTCCATGATATAATTCAATATTCTACCTTTAAATAATTTAATAAGAACAGATTTCAAACATCCAGAACAACATGTGCTTTCCAATCATTTTCTTCTTTCTTTACAAACATAGAATTATAAGTTACAGCCTTAACATGGGAAATTATTTCATAATTTTTTGCATCATCCCCAACAATTTCAACTTCTAATTTCCAACTTCCAAATTCCAATTCTCTAATTTTGATATCTAATATTTTAGATAAAATAAAATTTTCAGAATCAAAAAAAACTAAAAATTCTTCCAAAAAATTGTACAATAAATTTTCTAAATCCTTACCTTCAACCTCAAAATTTTTCTTTACTTTGCCTTTTATTTTTTCTTTACAAATAGATTCAACAAATGCAAAAGCACAATTAGAAAATACTTCTTCTAAATTTTTCCCAAATGCATCAAATTCAATATCTGCAGTATGTTCAATAAATTTATATTTCATATCAAAATAAGTTTTCGATCGTTTTTATATTTCACTCATAACAAATCATTTTAACCTTTCTTGGAGAATAAATATTTTCATAAGAATTTATTAGGATTTCTTTAGAATAAATTTCTCCTGAACTATCTTCTTCAATTTCACAAGAAGATTCAACAGGACAAACATTAAGTAAACAATTAGAAAATTCTTCCGAAAGATAATTTTTCAAACTTTCTGGAAATCCTGTTTCATTAGAATTAATTGGCAATCCACTCAATAATAAAATATCTTCTCTAAAAGTTTCGTTTATTTGCAGGCCCTTCAAAAAATCAACTTGGGCTTCATTTATTATTTTTCCTTTTTCAAATCTCACCTCATCACCTCTCAAGATAACAAGTAAAACACTTGTTAATAACAAGATAGCTAAAAAAGCTTCAGCAATTTTAATCCAACCTTTTTTATTTCTTACCATGTTCTAACAATAAATTCTCCTATTTTTTCTTCAGCATTTTCTGCAAGATAATTTATATTGAATCTTATAGCAAAAATTTCTCTTTTTAATTCCTCATTAAATTCTGAGCCTCTTATTTTTGTTCCATTTTCATATACAAATTCCAAATGAAAATCAACGGTCCCATCAATTCCAAATTTCTCTTTAACAAGACTATAATTATTTTTCATTTCATCTAATAAAATTAAGATTTTATCTTCTAAAATTCTTTCTTCTTCTGATACACTATCAATATCAATTCTAACACAACCTGTGCCAGAAAAAGAAGTTTCCTCTTCAAAATAATTGTCTGAATAATATATTTTCATAAATCCTTTTCCACCTTCAATATATGCAACGTCTCCATTAATTTCTGCACCTATTTCTTCAGAACTATTTCTTACAATGACATCAACATTAGAAAATTCATTACCTGTATTGTTTATTTCAATACATCCTCCCATATTAATATCATCATATGCTCGAGCAGTATAAATTTTTGAGGTGGTTTCTGCTATAATTTCATCTTGAATATTTTCAAAAAGATTTTCATTTTGTTTTTGAGTTCTAACGGGGGATCCAACAATTGCATAAACAAAAATCAAGAACACGATAAAAAGAGTAAATGATAAAACCATTCCAACATGCGAACCTTTTTTATTTCTCATATTATTATATACAAACAACGCTTTATATTTTTAATCAATTCTCTCTTTTTCTTAGAGTTTTTTTCTCTTCTCAATTTTTCTCCCCTAGAATTTTGAATTATTTTTTAGATAAAATTGCAGATTTCATTTTTGCCGCGTAGCAGCGCTACGCCAGAAAATTAGATTGGCATATTTTAGCAAAAAAGAAACAAAATTTTCCTTAACCAAAAATTATATTTGCAATTGTAGATATCAAAAAAGATAAAACCATCAATGCAAAAGAATGTTTAACTCCTGATTTTATATGACCTTCAGCTAATTTTCCAATTATTAAACCTGTAAAAAAACCTTGAACTAAAATTAAATATAAAAAAGCATTAGAAATTTGTTCTTGTTCTACTTCTACATCCCCTGTGCTTCCAAGTCCTCCCCCTCCAAAACCAAGATTGCTTCCAAGCCCCCCCATTCCAGAAACCATAGGGATTATTTGGAATTGCATAATAAGAATAATAACAATAAAAACCAAGAAAATAATATATCCCTGAACAACTAATGTAGAAATTGAAGCTCTTCTTTCTTTTTTCAATTTATCAGCCATGTTAACTGCACCAGCAACTGCTTCAAGGATTTCGCCAATGTCCCCTCCTGCTCTTTCTGCCTGCCCAATTAAAGTAAGTGCCCTAGAAATAGCCCTATTATTTACATCTTTGGCAAAAAATTTCAAACCTTTATTCAATGGAATTCCTAGTGAAATTTGATTTGCTAATTTTTGAATATGAATAGTCAAAACCCCATAATTTTTTGTTGCCATATTCACAATACTTTTACTTATTGGTGTTCCAGTTTTTACACTTTCAACAAGGTTCCTTGCAAATTCCAAAAACATTTCCTCTTTTTCTTGAGCTTCTTTGTTCTCTTTATTTATTCTAAGAATTATTGGCAAAACTCCTACTAAAACTCCTATTCCTACAAAAATAGGAAAGTTATCTCTTTCAAAAACGAAAAATGAAACAGCAATAAAAACTAGTGCAATCCCTGCTCCAATCAAATCTTTGTCTTTTATTTGCAATGTCATTTATTTGTTCCTCTTTATTTGTAAGAATGTTAAAAGTATAATATTTATTATAATTACACCCATTATAATCATTAATGCAATTGTCATAATACTCATAGCAATTCCCAATCCACTGATTTTCATAATCATCATAAGAAGCATCAAAATCATTGGGGCTGCAATAACAAGACTAATATAAATATCCATAAAAGTTTCGGCAGCCTTAGCAGATTTTTGTTGTTCTAATCTATAATTAAATAATAAAGTTTCAGCTCTTTTTTCAAAGAATTTAGGTAAATCTCCCCCTGAATTAATTGTTGTCACAAGACCATTAAGAAGTTCACCTAATTTTTTACTTGGACTATTTTTTGCAGTATTTTTCAAAGCACTAACAAGATCATATCCATATAAATTAATTTCATTTATCATTTTTTTGAATTCCTTTTCCAGTGCAGGATATTCATTTGTAGATATAATAATTTCAAAAATTTTGATGGGGTTTATCATCGAACCAGAAATTGCCGACATGTGAATTGTAGCAAAAGGAAGTTCTGTGTCAATTTTGAATTCAGCTGATTTTTTCTCAAGTGAAGGATAAATATACATTATAAAAAAAGTTCCAATCGGAACAACAAACAATATCCAAAAAACTTTGAAAAATCTTATATTCACAGTTTCTGTAGCTCTAGTTATTATGGGCAAAGTTGCTTCAAAATTAAAAAATAAAAAAAACAAAAACAAAAAGCCTCCAACGATTCCAGACAACAATGTAGTCAGTAAAATAACTGAAATATATCCAACAGGAGTAAAATCCAAATTAGCTTTTACTAATTGATTTTCCATGGATCTAAATGATTCTTTTCCCAATAGTTTTCTAGAAACATTCGAGAATAAAAGACTTGAAATTTTAGAATAATTGGAGGCTGTTTTAACTTCTTTTTTCTTTTCTTCTTTTTCTTTTGATTTTTTTAATCTTCTAAGTGTTTCTTTTTCTAATTCCCCGGGTGAAATTTCTTTCAGGGAAAAAATCTTTCCCCCTTCACTTTTTAATTTATTAATCTCTTTTTCTTCATCATTTTTCTCATCTTCTTTTTCTTCAACTATAATTTCTTTTTGCATTTTCAATGGGCTAGAAAAAGTTATTTCATTCAGTTTTGTTTTAATTTTAGAATTTAATTCTACAATTTTATCATTGATTAGTTTTAGTTGAGACTGAATCATATTTTTTTCATCTTCATCAGAAACAGTTTCTAAATCACCCTTTAATTTTTCAATTTCTAAGATGGCTTTTTTTTGATCTTCAATAGATTTTAACATTGTCTCATATTTGTTTTCTTTAGAAATCATTTGATTAATTCACCTATCTGTCCATTTAATTTTAAACATTCTTTTTTAATTTCATTAAATTTTCTTGGATCATTCTCTTTTTTAGCTTCAGCTAATTCTTTCATCTTTTTTTCTAAAGAATTCAATAACTGTTTTACAAAAATTAAATTTTCTTCTTTCATATTTTTTTAAATTTGTTTTATTTAACGAACTATGCAATATTAAATTTTTTCAAAATAGATTCTGGTTTTTTATAATATTCATTAATCACTTCTTGAACTTCTTTAAACCTAAAAATATTTTGTTGAAACATTTTGTGAAGTAGTTCAGCTCTCCTGCCAAATTCTTTAAATAATATATTTATATCAATACCATATCTGTCTTTTATTTTTTGAAACAATTTACTTTCTTTTTTAAAATAAAATCTATCTTCTGAAGCATTCCAGATAAAAGGAGTATTTGTTAGAGCAACGCCATCAGAATCAACATTAACTATTTCAACAATTTCCCTTAATTTTCTTGTTTCTTGATTATTAACAATTGCATGGGTCATAATACACATACTATCCAAAACATTCAAAAGAGAAGGAGATAATTCTATCGGGGGAGTTTCCAATCTTTTAATTACAGTTTCAACTGAATCTGCGTGCATCGTTGCAATGGATGAGTGTCCAGAAGCCATTCCCTGAAATAAAACTGAAGCTTCCTTACCTCTAATTTCACCAACAATAACATAATCTGGATTCTGTCTAAATGAAGCTTTCAATAAATCATATAGATTAACTTCTCCCATTTTTCCAACACCCGTTGCAGCACGTGAAACACTTGGAAGCCAGTTATCTCTTGGCAAATTCAATTCACGAGTATCTTCAATTGTTACAACTCTTGCTTCAGGAGGAATAAAAAAAGCTATAGCATTCAAAAGAGTGGTCTTACCCGAAGCAGTACCACCGACCAAAAGAAGATTCATTTTATATTCAACTAAAATCCATAAATAAGCAAGCATTTCAGGACTCATAGTATTAAAACCAATTAATTGAGGTGGGGTCCAAGGTGTTTTTGTAAATTTACGAATTGTAAATGTTGGACCTTTACTTGTTATGTCTTTAGTATATGTTGCGTTAACCCTAGAACCATCTGGCAAAGAACCATCAAGTATGGGTTTTGCATAAGAAATATATTTTCCACACCTCTGCGCCAATTTTTCAACAAAACTTTCTAATTGTTCATTAGTTTTGAAAATCAAGTTTGTTTTAAGATTTCTAAAAACTCTATGAACAATATATATGGGAGTGTTTGCACCATTACATTCAATATCTTCTACAAAATAATCTCTAAGTAAAGGTTCAGCTTCATTAAAACCAATAAAATCCCTACAAAGATAATAATAAATTTTCTTATAAGATTCATAGCTCAAATCCATTCCCAATTCAATTGCTAATAATTTCAGTCTCTTATCAATATATTCAAATAAGGTCTCATTTCCTTTTCCAATTATTTCCTTAAAATTAATCATACTTCTAAGAGCAGAGACAATTTGATTACGGTATTTTTCTTCTTCTTTTGTTAAAAGTGGTTCTTCAACTTCATAAATAACTTCATATTCTTTTGGATCCCAATATATGTGAACATATGTAAATGGTGAAATTAAACAATATCTCACGTCAATTTTGGATTTATCTTCAACTTTTTTTAGAGGAGGAATTCTTGGAGTAAAATCAATTGCTACTTGTGGATAATCCAATATTCCTACTTTTTTTTCTGCCATTATCCTAATTCAAAATCAATTACTTGACTTGCTCCTCCTTTGTTTGATACAAATAATGAATAAGGCGTAGGTGTTTTACCCAGAATTTTGTTTTCTTCTTTACCAAAATAAGTAATATTCAAATCGGGATAATGTTTTTTAAGAGTAACTTGATAATTTCTTCCATCTTCTTCAGTCAAAATTTCTATACCCCCCTCTTTGATTGTTTCTCCTGGCTGGCTATAAAGATAGTTCCCATTTAGTGAAAATATTATTGAATCATTTATAGCATCAATTTCAATTTCCCCATTTCTAATACTCAATTCAATTTTTCTTTTGTTTCCAATTCCTTGGCCTTCGATTTCATTAATTGTTGCATCAATTTCTTTTATTATTGTGATTGATTGTTCTATAGTCGCTTGATCTTGTAATTCTTCAACTTTCGGTCTTACAAATGATAAAACTAATCCAATTAGAACAAAAGCAACTAGTGTGTAAGTCACTGTTTCAATCCAAACTTGCCCTCTTTTTTTCACAAAATCACCTCTATCTTAAAAGAAATTTCTAATTTAAATAGTTAATGTATCAACAAGGCATAATATCAGAATAAGAATCAGCAACATCACATTGATTATCATTTATTTTTGGAGCGATTTCAACTTTTTCAGGGATAGAATTTATTCCATTTAGATAATATGTTTTTCCACCTTCTTGTGAAGGTAAACTAACTCCAGAAGAATTGCTTGGATAATTTGTAACCTTATCCAATGTAACTGTTTTATTTGTCAATGTAAATGTTTCAGATGAAGTTTCCATCGACACTCCTACCAATAAAGAATCTATTTCAACATCTTTCAAAGAAATAGAAATTTGCATCCTTGAATTAGAAGAATCATAACATGTGTAATCATCATTAATTAATATTTTTTCAAAAGTTCCATAACACGAACCAGTTTTTTCAAGTCTTCCTTCCACTAATCCCTGGATTGTTGCCCATATTCCTGCAACTATTGCGATTGTAAGCATTATTAAAACTACTGTGGATACAACTTGAGAAAGTGCTTTTTTATTTTTCATTTTATTTAATTTGTTGAAACTGAAATAGCATGCCTCTCTTCACAAGTATATGCTTTTTCTCCAGAAGATGTTTCTCCAATTAAAACAGGAATCAATAAAATTTCTTCACCTGTTGTAGTAAGTAATCCAGAATAAGTCCCACCTTGATTCAATCCAGTTTCTGGCCAACTTCCGCCATCTCCCAAAAATTCAGTTGAATAAGAGCCATCAGATGTTATTTTAGCTTTTATTTTGTATACTGGAACATTTCCAGTGTTTGCAATGTAAATATATCCTCCAGAATAACTAGCTTCTAAACTAACTTCTTCACAAACTAATTTTACATTTTGATTATCAAATTTTGTAATAGCTTCTTCAGTAATCCCTCTGAACCACAAAAATACAATTAGTCCAATCACAATAACAATCGCTATTAATAGTACTGTAGCAATAACTGGCGACAACCCTCTTTTATTTTCCATGTTTAATCTAATATTTTACCATTTTTAAATTTAGCCACAAATAATTTTTTCAGTGACTTTGGAATCTCCACAACTAACAAATCTTATTTTGTTATTTTCTTCTTGAAATCTTGCAGGGATAAATTCAATAAGTTGCATATTATCAGGGATATTATCAAAAGTATAACCTATTTCAAATCCTGGTTTTATCAGGTTTTCATTTCCAATTTGTACAACGATTGCACTACCATACAATTCTCCCCCAATTGCGAGATATTGAGATAAATCAATTGTTGCTATTTCTTGATCGGTATTATTCGATGCATGTACAAAAAATCCTGCCAAATTAAATTTTCCATTATTTTTTAAGGTCAAGTTTAGTTGATTACTTTCGCAATCATAATTTTGCAAAACAATTGAAACATCGCTAGGACAATTCAATGCTTCTTTTGGAACATATGTTTTCAAATAATTGTAAACAATAACTCCCATGATTATACCAAATGTTATCAATAACACATATCCAATCATAGCACTGATTCCTTTTTTATTTTTAACCATTGATTATATGCCTCTCTTCATTATCTAAATGATGAACTAGGTAATAAAAGTTTTGCCCTTCCCTTAATTTGAAAATATATTCATTTTCTTCAATTTTTATCTTAAATTCACTAGTGGGAGAATAATTCTGTTCAAATTCTCCTTCTTCGGTAAAATCAGAATATCCCAGTCCTTCATCAACACTAACATTTGTTTCATCCAATTTATTTCCCACAACTTTGATTCCCCCTTGTTTTCCAAAAATGAAAAAAATATCTTTATCTGTTCCAATTTTTTCAACATAGTTATTTGAAAAATTAATGAAAATATTTTCTGTTTCTAAATCAGTTAATTGATTTTCTGAAATATAATCCAATAAATATCTTTTTTCTATTTTCAATTCTTGGTAAAGGTCATCAAGATTAAATGTTTGAATTCTTTGACCATAATTTATAATTGTTGCAAATCCCATAAAAATAGCAATTATAACAATAATAGAAACCAGATAGAATTGAGCTTTTTTGTTTAACATTATTTCACCTCATTAAATGTAGGCAAAGCAGTTAGCTCAAAATTTCCAAGCGAGTAACCTCCATGAATCCTCTTCTTTGCAACCCGCTAAGCACCCAAGAATCTGTTTAGGGCTGCTAGGATTCCTCCTCCTGACCCGATTCGCAAACTTTGGATCAAAACGGACAAAGCGTCAACAGAGACACGAAGACTCAAACTTAGTCCTTTATCACATCTGCTCGTCGTCTGCCATAAAGCCCAGTTGCACGAAAGAGAGGGGCTAACTCTCCGACCAAGCCTACAAAAATATGGAGTAATTTCACTATATAAGATTAACTAATTCTCTTCTTATACCAAATTATTAAGATTAAGAAAACAGCTAATAATATTACTGGAAGAGTCAAGAAAAAATTACTTTTCTCTTCGGTTTTAACAAAATTTCCTGTGATTTTCATCAAGCTATTTCCTTCAAAAGAAGAATTAATCCAAATCCCTATTTGAACAGGTTTACCTTCAATTCTATACAATAAAAGACCATGGAAATTTCCTTCTTTTTTTGCTTTCAAACATATTTCTGTTTCTTTTTTATTTTCAACCATTAATTTTTTTTCAAAATATACTTCTAAATTCAAATTTTCTGAAGATAAATTATGTTTAGATAATTTTCTTTCAAAATAATCTTCTTTTGCCCATCTTGTTTCTCCTAATAATTTATTTGTTCCATTTGTTTTTATAGAAATATTCCTACATATTTGTTGGTTAGTATTTCCTATAAAATCAATTTGGGGAGGAGATATTGAAAGTGTAGCACTACTTACAAAGCCAATTGAAAAAATTAAAAAAATTAAAAAAATATTTTTAGAAATCATCTTATTGTGGAACTGCAGTAAAAACAATTGTTGCTTGATGTGCTTCAAGGTTTTCATTTATGGTACCATCATAACCACTTAAATCCAACCAAGCATATAGTTGTTGTTCTCTTTCGCCTCCTGCAACATTTGGTTTTTCAACTTCTACATCAAATATTCCAATGTCTTCCATTTCAGGATCTGTTTTAACAGTATCAAATTTTAAATTTTGAAAAATTGTACCATTATAACTTGAATCCAGGTTTGGAGTAACTGTAATGTCTGTTGTTCCAGAATTTGTCAATTCAAAACCTTGATCTTCCGACAAATAACCTGCAGCTATATCTGTGAAAGCTATTCTATCTGGAACTGAAATACTTATCTCTGTAGCCAAAACATCAACAGTAACAATCATTTCATCAGTATCTGCAGCACTAACATTCAGTAATGTTGCTCCAAAAATAAGAATTCCAAAAACCATCATGCTAAAAACTTTACGATTCATTTTATTAACCTCCTTTTGCCAATTTTCCCGAGGGGAAAATCCCCTCGGGGCTAGCCAATCCAAAATAGAAGAATTTTTTTAAAATTTCTATGAAACAATTTAGAATAAAAATAAATTTTAATTATCCAAGAAATAGAATATGTTTTTTATTAATCAATTCTTTGATAATCCAAATTTCTCGTCAGATTCACTTTTGAACATATACCCTTTATTTTTTATAAAATCCATTTTCGCTTTGAATATTTTTGGCGCTAATTCTTTACTTTTCTTTCTTTCCATTTTTATTTTTTCTTCATATTCAAGACATTGATTATAATATTTTTTCATATTTTCATAACTTGAAATCATGCTAGAAATATTTTCTTCTAGGCTTTTTTTTATTGCTGGACTAGAAACATTTTTCGCATCTTTTTTCATTCTTTCAATTTTCAGATAAAATTCTATTTCCCCATCTTCAGTAAACTTATCTTTAAATTTTTTATAAAATTCATTCATTTTAATTTTTTCCAAGATTTTTTTCAGTTAAATTATTTTTAACCTCTTCGTGTATCTTGTGTAAATATTTGGCACCCTTAGAAATTATTTCAAAATTATCAAAGATTAATTTGCTACCTTCCATCAATTTTTCTAAATTATTTGCAAATTTTTTCAAATTTTCAGAAACATCTAATTTTTTTAATTCATAATATCTTGTAGATGTTTCATTAACCAAACCATATAAATTCTTTTTTTGCTCTTCTGGAAGATTCATGCTTTCAATTGTTATAATTTGGTTTGCAAGATAATCTTCAAATTCTTTATTTGTTCTAGGATATTCCATAAAAAACTAACAATTTATTTATTTATTAATATTTGTGTCATTTAGAAGTTATATCAAAATAGAAATTTTTAGAAAAACCAATTCCTTCTTTATTCATGTGACTAGCTAAATCAAATTTGTAGGTAATAAATTCAATATCTTTTTGATATAAATAGAAATCTTCTGAAGCTTGTCCAACCATTTCAATTAAATTATTCAATTCTTTTTCCATTTCTTTTGCATTTCCCAAATCATTTTTTCTTTTGAAATTATTAACACTTTCTTGAGTAGCATACAAATCATTACATAATTGAAAATAAGTTTGATATTTTCTATTAAATTCTTTAAATTTTTCAAAATATTTTTTCTTTTGTAATCCAGGTAAATTTTCTAATCCTTTTACAAAATCAATTTTTTTCTTTTTCCACTCAAAAACTTCATTATTCCATTTTCTAAATTTATCATTATCCATAAAAAATGAATAAATTTCATGTTTATAATTATTATTACATTCAATAATTGTCAAAAATTACCAATTTATTTTCAGAATCTCTAACAAAAATACTATCTCCAGATTTTGTCCAAACATAATTTTCATTCCAATCCTTTGTTCCTAATTCAATTGTCTCAAATTCTCCTAAAATTTCATTTTCAAAAATATATTTTTTTCTTCCTTCATCTTTTATGGACCAACCATGCAAATTAATTTCATAATCGCAAATATTCTTCAAAACAACTATTTGTTCTTCAACATTCCATTCATCCAAAATAATACATTCTTCCAAACTTCTTTCACACAACCCTGTTTCTCCAATTAAACATTCTTCCCATGCATTTACAAATTGATTGTAATATTTATCTTTTCCAGAAGGAAAATAAAAATTAGAATAACCTTCACGAACACTTTGCAAATCCACATTCAAAGATCCTAAAAAAATATATCCCAATTTTCTCCCATATCTATCAGTTTTATCTTTTCCAAAATAAATTTTAACTTCTTTTTCCAAAATATTCTCCTCTAAAAATTCTTTTGCTTTAAAATAACCAATTTCTCCTTTCTCTGGAGAATTAATTCCCAGCAATCTAACAGAACTACCATTCACAATAATTGTATCTCCATCAACAATTCTCTCAACAATTCCAATTTCATAATCTTCCTCGAAAGCTTTAATCAAAAAAGAATCAATCCATGAATAATTTATTGTTAGGATCAAGATGGCCATTAAAATAAGAAGTATTTTCTCTTGTTTCATTTTTATAAATTATCCAAGGGACTTTTTATTCCCTCCAATCCCTTTTTGGAAACATAAGTATAAACCTCGGTTGTTTTCAAGTCACTATGTCCCAACAACTTTTGAATATAACGGATATCCGTTCCCGATTCTAACAAATGCGTAGCAAAAGAATGTCGAAGCATATGGGGAGTAATTTTAATTCCTTCCTTTTTACCTAACTTTTTCAAAATTTCCTGAACAGATTTTTTAGAATACTTGCCCTTTCTCCCTTCAAACAAATATTTTGTTTTAAAATCATTTATAGAATAATACTTTAATAAATCATTCTTCAAAGAATCAGAAAAAAGAGTAACCCTATCTTTTTTTCCTTTACCTTTTTTAATATTAATTAAACCTCTATCAAAATCAAGATCTTCACGTTTCAAATCAATCAACTCTTGTAATCGAAGTCCAGAAGAATATAATAATTTGACAACAAGTCTATGTTTCAAATTAGAACATGTTTCAATTATTAATTTAATTTTTTCCTTAGAAATAACTTTAGGTAAAGTCTTCTCTTTTTTCTTCAAAGGAATTTTTTCCAAATCAAAAGAATCTTTCAAAACATCAGAAAAAAATAATTTCAAAGCAGCATGCGAAAGTCTAGCACTACTAACAGATTTATTTTGTAAAATTAAATATCGTTTAACCCCCTCATGATTCAGGTTTAACGAACTTTTCTTGCAAAATTCTAAAAAATCCTTGACATGAAATTTATATGTTTTTATAGTTTGTCTAGAATAACCTCGTAAAACACAAGAATCTTCAACTTTTCTCAAAAACACATCAACAGGAATTGTATAATTAAAATGTCGCATAAATATTTCATTAGATTCCGATTATTATAATAAATAAAGCGAATATATTCGTTTCCAAAGATTTAACGAAATAAAAATTGCGTTAAATCTATGTT
>CAYSCL010000013.1:23088-24407 GCA_964429545.1 Candidatus Woesearchaeota archaeon | reverse complement strand
TTTTGTCATTTTATCACACTCTTAATTATTTAAATCGTCTACTATTTTTAAAACTTCTGGAATACTTTTTATTATTTTATCTGGTTTTTTGAAACCTTTTTCTGTCGGTAAAGTTTTTGATTTTGTTATCCAAACAGTTTTTATTCCCGAAGATTTTGCTCCTGCAATATCTTTGTTTCTGCTATCTCCAACCATGATTGCTTCTGAAGGCAAACAATTTGCTTTTTTTAATCCAAGTAAAAACATTATTGAATGGGGTTTTTCACTTCCTGTTTCTTCGGAAGTTACCAAATAATCAATGTAATTGTTAATTCTTAATTTTATTATTTTTCTTAGCTGAACATAAGTTGTCATGTCTGAAACAATTATCATTTTTATGTGCCTTTTTTTCAATTCTTTTAATGTTTCTAGAACACCTTTTCCTATTTCCATGTCTTTTATGAAGAAATCCCAATAAGTTCTATATAGTTTTTTTACTAAACTTGCTTCAAGGGTCCCATGAGTTTTCTCTACAAATCTTTGAAAATAAAGAACACGATTATGTGAAGAAGCAGTCCCTTCCAATTCCATTTTAACTTCTTCCTTTGATTTTTTAAAAAGTTCAAGGAATTTTCTTCTGGATATCTTCAATTCTTTTTTAAGAAATGTATAAACTTCATTCATTGCTTTTTTATGAGTTTTTTCATAATCATACAATGTATCATCTAAATCAAATAAAACTGTTTTTATCACCATATTTATCAAAGAAGATCATGTTTTTTAAATTATTCCAATTCTTTTTTTGAGAATTCAATAATCTTATATTTTCCATTTTTTGGAATTTTCATTTTAGACATTTTTTCTAGAGGAATATTTCTTTTTATTGCAAGGATTGTTTGGATTACTCTTTTGTGAGATATTAAGAGTATTGTTTTGTCAGGATATTTTTTATTTAATTTTTTTAGGAATTTTTTTATCCTAGAAAAAATTGAATTTATTGATTCGCCTTCGTGTGACTCCAAAAAACCTTTTTTCCAAACTAATTCATTCCATTTTTTTGGATATTTTTTTCCTTCAAAATTTCCAAATCCCCTTTCGATTAAATTTTTTGTATAATGTATTTTTTTGTTTAAAAAAAATTGAGAAATTTCTTTGGTGGTTTGTTTTGCTCTGTTTAATGTGCTAGAATAGATCATATCTATTTTAATTTTAGATAATTTTTTCCCTACTTTTTGAGCTTGTAAAAAACCTTTTTTTGATAAATGTCCAGGGAGATCTCCTTGAGCAATATTTTTTTTATTTTCAATAGTCTCTCCATGACGTAAGAGTATTAATTTCAT
>CAYSCL010000013.1:21550-22988 GCA_964429545.1 Candidatus Woesearchaeota archaeon | reverse complement strand
TCCTTTAACATCTTTAACTTCAAAACCAAATTCTTTTATCTTCTCTCTCAATTCATCAGATTTTTCAAAATCTTTATTTTCCCTAGCTATTTTTCTTTCTTTTAATAAATCTTGAATTTCTTGGGGAATTTTTATTTCATCTTTTTCTAAAAGTTTTAATCCAAATATTTTGTCAATTTTTTTTATTGTTTGATATTTGCCTTCTGCTTTTTCATCTCTTGCTAATTTCCAAATTACATTTAAGGCTCCTGCAGTGTTCAAATCTTCATCCATGTTTTTTTGAAATTCTTCAAGATATCCTTTGTTTTCTTTTCCATCATCTTCTAAATTTGTTGTCAAATTTTTTAATCTTTCAAGGGATGTTTTGGATTCATTTAATTTTTCTTCAGAAAAATCTATTGGTTTCCTATAATGGGCATTTATTACAAAATATCTTATTACTTCTCCAGAATATTTCTCTAATAAATCTTTAATTGTTTTGAAATTTCCAAGAGATTTTGACATTTTTACTTTGTCAACGTTGACCATACCGTTATGAATCCAGTAATTACACATTTTCTTTCCATAACCTGCTTCCGATTGTGCAATTTCATCCTCGTGATGTGGAAAAATTAAATCTTGTCCTCCTGCATGTATATCAAAAGGATTATCTAATATTGAATGAGTCATTGCAGAACATTCTATGTGCCAACCCGGTCGTCCTTTTCCCCAAGGGGAATCCCAACTAGGTTCATCTGGTTTTGAAAATTTCCAAAGAACAAAATCTTTTGAATCTTTTTTCCCTTGGCCTTTTGTGGAATCTTTTAATTCCCTGCCTGATTTTAGTTCCTCCAAATTAATCCCAGATAATTTTCCATAATCATTGAATTTAGAAATATTATAATAAACTCCATCTTCTGGAATTACATAGGTATATTCTTTCTCTTCTAAATTTTTCACTAAATCAATCATCTCTTGAACATATTCTGTTGCTCTTGGTTGTATGTCTGGTTTGTCTACTCCCAATGCAGCGTAATCTTCTAAATGTTCTTTTAGATTTTTTTCTGTTAATTCTTTTATTGATATTCCCAATTCATTTGCTTTATTGATTATTTTATCCTCTATATCTGTGACATTGGAAACAAATTTCATTTTGTAACCAGAATGAATAAAATATTTTCTCAATATGTCAAAAACAATTTGTACTCTCGCATGACCCAAATGGGGCACATCATTAACCGTTGGTCCACAAACATACATTCGCACTTCGTCTTTGTTTACTGGTCTAAACTCTTCTTTCTTTTTTGTTAACGTATTATATATTTCTAACATGAGAATTCTAACAAAGTGGAATTTAAAAAATTATATCTATTTGATTGTAACGAAAACTGTTGTTCCAGGGAAAGTTCCCCCATCTTCCTTTATTGTTAATTTGTAAGGAATTGTACATAAAGGTGCA
>CAYSCL010000013.1:19715-21450 GCA_964429545.1 Candidatus Woesearchaeota archaeon | reverse complement strand
GAACTAAAAACTTTTTGAACTAAAAAAATACCTAAAACTAAAACACTCATTAATAGAACAATAGTTACAATGGTTCCTACACTCATTTCCATTGCAGCTTTTTTATTTTTCATTTTAATTTTAATATGTCGGCATAAAATTTACAAAAGAAGCAAGAACTACAAATGCGAAAAAGACTATTCCAAGAATTAATCCAATTAAATTTAGTTTATATGCTTTTTTTGACACGGCATCTTTTTGTTTTTTACAAAAAGTTAATCCGATTATTCCGAATATAATTCCCGAAATTGGAGAAATAAAAGCTTGCACAATTGCAACAATTCCTAGAATGTATGCAACCAAAGGAAAATTTAAATCACTCTTATTTAGAGTCTTTTTTTTCACCACTTTTTTTACCATGATTGAATTAGGGAGATGTTATTTATAAAAGTTGTGGGAAAATCGGCAATCAAAAAGTCCATAGCATCAATAACAATTAACTTTAGTTAATGACTAGTAGGGGAAAAACAGTGAAACAATGGTTGGTTGGGGCTAGGGACGGAAAAATTTAAAGAAAATAAGAAAAACCAACATTAACAAACTTTAAAAAAGAGTTTTGTTCTAATATTAATGTACCTCTAATTGCTTTTGAGCAATTCTACCAAGGGATGGTAGCTCATAACCTCTCCACACGGAAAGGGTAGGCTACATCAATCACTTAAGGGATGGTAGCTCAGGGGGAGAGCACATGACTGAAGATCATGGAGTCGAGGGTTCGAATCCCTCCCATCCCATTTTATTTTTATTCGAAGCCTTTAGGGTTTATGCGAAGTCACTGTGTGGACGAGCATCCAATTTATTGATTCAAACTTCATTTTGAAACGAATCCCTCCCACCCCATTTTAATTTATTTGTGTTAAATTTTATATAGTACAATTTATTTGCAATAAGATGATTGGTTGGTATATAGGAATAGCAGGAATATTTATCGGTATTATTGGAGGGATATACTTTTTGATTTCTTATCTTATGATGGATAAGAGATTCAAATCTAATTTTTTATTTTTAGTTATTGCAAGTTTTATTTATGTTGCATTTAGTACAATCATGATTATCTTGGCATTACAACAAAATACAAATTTTGAAAGTGATTTCTGGCAATTAATCCCAATATTATTTGCAATAAGTACAATATTTTTTGTCATTGGATCAGTTAGATTAGTTAGCGCATTGAATTCTGTGAAGGATTAGATTTAGCGAAAATACAACTATAACATACAAATTATTAAAAATAAAATATTGCTAGAAAATTTATGAAAAATCAAAAAAATAGGATTTGGGTAGGCCGTAATGGTAATGGATATAGTATTCATAAAAATGATAGAATTTGTTCTGAAAAATCTAGGGGTTCTTATTGTTGGCCAAACAGTTCTGAATTTTATGATGTTTTAGATTTACTAATTAATACTTCTGATGAATTTTATGGAGAGGGAATTAGTTTAAAATTTGATAAAGAGCCAAAAGTAGAAATTCCTTCTAAAGAAAAAGAAACAATTGAAAAGTTAGTGAAAAGATTGGAAAACTTTGCAACAAAAAATAAAATTTTGAAAAAAAATTTGAAAAAAATCAAAAATATTTCTTCTGAATATTAAAAACGTAAGTCAGGAATAGGCCACCTTTATGTAAACATAAAATGTTTATATCCGAGTATCGGGGGTGGCAACAAGAAAACGTAAGTCAGGAATAGGCCACCTTT
>CAYSCL010000013.1:0-19615 GCA_964429545.1 Candidatus Woesearchaeota archaeon | reverse complement strand
ATCCGAGTATCGGGGGTGGCAACAAGAAAACGTAAGTCAGGAATAGGCCACCTTTTGTAGTTCGCTGTATTCAGACCGAACTTGTTAACATCCTACTTAGCGGGCGTACATTGAGTTACCCTTGCACCAACCAAGTTGCTCGTTCCAGCCTAATTTAATAGGATCGTTTCTATACCAGAGCTACCCCTCACGAGGCCCGAGATTTCCTCGGTGGTTTTGTCACGCAAAGCGCGGGTGGGCGGACCTTCCTCATGACTCAGAAATCATATAACATTTCTTGACAATTTAATGTCAGAGCCACGAAAGTTAACTACCTGACTTACAATAAATTCAGCATAATTAATTTTATAAAGCTTTTTATTATTGGAGAGTTATGACAGATAGGAAAAATTTATCCTTGAAAGAAAGAATTTCGCTTTATGAAAAAGTAGAAAATTCATTGAGAGAATTTTTTGATTTGACTAATTTCTGCAACGAAAATTGTTTTTCTAAAAAAGAAGCTGTTATTGGTTGGAGAAGGTTTGAAGGAAATATTATGGGGCCAGGGAATGAAGGTTGCTGCCATAACAAACACGAAGATTTTTATAAATTTCATGTTGGTTTGGACAATTTTTATCCGAAAACTTTGGAATATGAAGAAGAGTTTGAAAAAATGCAAGCTGAAAATATTAAAGAGGAGTTTGAAAAAACTGGAACTTGTGAGTATCATACTGATTCTGGATGCGCAATAGAAAAATTTAGAAGTCCAATTTGTAATTCTTGGGTTTGCGAAAAATATGGTGCTCATTTATTTAATAAATTTAATATTATTTATTCAGGAAATTCTTATTATGATAAATCAGTTGATTCTTTGTTATCGATAGTTTTCAAAGAAGAAATTAACATGGGAATAATCAATAAAACTCTTGATAAATTAACTACTGCTAAAAAGAGAATCCAAAATTATAAAGAAGGCAAAGAATACAAGAGAATTATTAGGATTTAATCAGAGTTTTTATTTATATTTTTCTTAGTTAATTCAAATTTCGGTTCATAATTTTTTATCAATTTTTCTAATTCATGTTCTTTCTTAAATTTAAGAAATTCTGTTTGAAAATAATCATATAATTTTTTAGCTCCTTCTTCATCGACATTTTCATATTCAAATTTTCCAAAATAATTTTTCCTAATCCAAATATCTGTATTGTTCTTTCCATCATTCATGTAAATTTTCTCGATCTGGTTGTCTTCTGAAGCCTCTAAGTAAACAGAGTTTTTGTGATGTTTATCAAAATACATTATCCTTAAATTTTGTGGAGAACTAGGATTTTGATTAATGCTATAAGTATATTCTTGTCCAAACCGATTTTTGTAAAATGAATTTTCTCTTGTTTCTTCTTCTATATCTTCAAAAACATATGTAAAACCTTGTTTATTTGAATAATAATTATCTTTATTTCCCGAAACAAATTTTTCATAATCTGAGAAATTGAATATGCTATCTGTGCACCCTATATCTACATCAACCCTAAACTTTTTTGATTCTCTTTCATACAGTTTAGAAACTTTTTTTTCCAGATTATTTTGGAAAATCCCGTAAGACATTGAACCCCCAATTAATCCTGCTAAAATATAAACGGGAAATTTTTTCAAATTTGATTTTTTCATGTCATTTTTTAGTCATGACAATATATAAATTTATTGAATTTTTATAACAAAAACTTTTATAAACCCAAACTAATTCACATTCGTATCCAATTAACTACATCGCCGAACTCCAAAGTTCTGGAAACAAGCGCATTATGTAGAAGGATAAACAAGTTTATTCGTTCGTTCGCTTCCAAGGAATCAAACGAGAGGATAATAGGAAAAGAAAATGACTGAATACGATGTACAATTTAAACAAGCACTTGAAGAACTACGAGCGAATGCTAAAGAAAGAAAATTTGATCAATCTGTTGATTTAATTATTAATTTGCAAAAATTTGAATTAAAGAAAACTCCAATTAATATTTTCGTTACTTTGCCTCACAAAGCAAAAGACAAAAAAATTGCCGGTTTTTTTGAAACAAAAAGTGAATTTGTAGACACAATTACTGAAACTGATTTCAAAAAATATTCTGATAAAAAGAAATTAAAATCATTGGTTAAAAAATATGATTTCTTTATTGCTCAAGCAAAATTAATGCCTAAAGTTGCGACAACATTTGGTAGGGTTTTGGGACCTGCAGGAAAAATGCCTTCTCCACAGATGGGAATTATGTTGAATGCGGATGAAAAATCTATTAAAGAAATTAAAGAAAAAGTTAATGCTGGAGTTAAAATTAGAGGAAAAGAAGCAAGTATTAAAGTTGCTGTTGGAAAACAATCTATGAAAGATGAAGAAATTATTGAAAACATTAATGCGATTTATTCTGAAATCTTAAAGGTTTTACCTAGGGATAAAGAGAATATAAAGAATATTGAAATTAAATTTACTATGAGTAAACCTCAGAAGATAAAGGTGAGATAAAATGGAACATAAGGCTGTAGAAAATATTCCAAAGAAAAAAATTAATGCGGTAAAAGAATTGGTTGATTTGATTGATAATAAAAGAACTGTTTTGATTGCAGATATTTCAAACATTCCAGGATCACAATTTCAACAAATTTCTAAAAAATTAAGAGGGAAAGCTATGGTTAAAGTTCCAAAGAAAAATTTATTATTTAGAGCACTAGATGGATCAAAGAAAAAAGTTGCTAAGGATTTGAAAAATCATTTCCAAGGAGCTACTGCATTATTATTTTCTGATTTAGATTCTTATGAATTAGCTGCAGAGTTGTTAAAAATCAAGAGCCCAGCTAAAGCAAAACCCGGACAAATTGCTCCAATAGATTTAGAAGTTCCAGCAGGTCCAACTGAATTAGTTCCTGGTCCAGCAATTTCAGAATTAGGAGCATTGGGAATTCAAATTATGATTCAAGGAGGAAAAATTGAAATTAAAGAACCAAAAGTTGTTGCTGAAGAAGGGAAAGAAATCTCTCAAGGTGCAGCAGATATTTTGAGCAAATTAAACATCATGCCTTTCTCTATTGGGTTTAGTCCAATTTCAGCTTATGATTCAGAAGATGATATTATCTACTTAGAGATGAAAATTGATTCAGAAGAGGCAAAACAAGATTTACTTTATGCTTATTCGCGAGCTTTACCTTTTGCAGTTGAAATTGGTTATATCTCTGAAGATACCATTAAACCTATGATTGGGAAAGCTGCAGCATATGAAAGAAAATTAATTAGAGTTATTAATGGAGAACCTGAAGAAGTTGAGGCTCCAGTAACTGAAGCAGCTACTGCTGAAGAACCTGAAGAAAATAAAGTAGAAGAGAAAAAAGAAGAATCTGCAGATCCTAATTTTGCAGCTGGATTCTTTTAAATTTATAATTAAACTACGGAGGAAAAACATGGAATACATATATGCGGCACTTTTATTGCACAAACTTGGAAAAGAAGTTAGTGAAGACGCTGTTAAAAGCATTGTAAAAGCAGCAGGCGCAGACGTTGACGATTCAAAGGTTAAATCTTTGATTGCTAGTCTAAACGGTGTAGATATTGAAAATGAATTAGCTAATGCTAGTTTAGTTTCTGCAGCTCCAGCAGCATCAAGTGGTGCAGCTCCAGCAGCTGAAGAAAAGAAAGAAGAAGCACCTAAAGAAGAAAAGAAAGAAGCTGCAGCCGAAGGATTATCTTCATTATTCGGATAATTTTAAATTATTCTTACCGAATAGATAATCCTGATTTTTTTAGTGTGAACTAAAAAATAGGTAGTAGTTTTTCTTTTAGTAGTCTTAAAGCAATAAATATAAACTTCTTGAATGTGATTGATTGAATAAATTCTTAGAACTTGGTTCAAAGAATTTAGAGATAATAATTAAAATTGGAAATCTCTAGCGGTTATTACAATTGACTGAAAGTTAATTGACTAATCTAGGTAAATTCAAATGGTGGTCGGGGCGAGAATATTTAATTCTCCCAAATATAATTGATTCAAAATTGAATGTTTGAGTTAGGGATGGAAGAATTAATAAAATTTAATTATTTTAAAATCTCATGAATAAAAACATATTTGGAATAATTTCAATTGTATTTTTTGGATTAATGTTATTTGCTTCTACAGATAATGAAATTTGGAAATGGTTTTTAGGATTAGGAATTATATTTTTAATTGCCTGGATTTATTTGATGAATTTTTTTAAATTGGATATTAAATATATTCTCGTCCTTGCTGGAGCATGTTTATTGATTGTTTTATTTTTGCCCCAGGATTCTGAATTGTGGAGGGCTTTTCTTTTTGGAGGAATTGTTTTGTTTGGTTGGTGGTTGATTAAGAGGTTTTGGTGATTTAGAATATAAATTTTTAAAAAGTATTCAAATTAATTATTTTTATGGAAATGGATATCTCTGAAATATATCTCTCAAAAAATTTAAAAGAATGCAAAGAATTAATTAAGAGATATAAAAAATTTTTAGAAAATTATAAATTAAATATAGGTGGAAACCAAATGACTTTTATAATTTCAAAAGAGATAGAGACAGATAATTATATTAAAATTATTCCCAAAGAAGGTGAAATTAAATCTATTGAAAAAAGCAAAATAAAAAATAAAAAATTAGAAGAAATTGCAAAAAGTGAATTCATAGCGTGTAAAAATGATTTTAGAGCAAGAATAGATGGGCAAGAATTCAGAGTTTTTTATGCGAGTCGTAAATTCTATGATTAACCCTTCAATAGTTCTAAACTTTTATAACTCTAAAGCAATTTTTTCTTGAATGACATGGAATTTATATCAGAATGAAGAATTTTTGAAACCGCTTTGTTTTTCTAATGGAAAAAGTCAAGAAGATGTTGTTCAAGAAGTTTTGAAATTGATTGAAGAGGGTAAAAAAATTATTTTTATTCATGGAGTTTGTGGGACTGGAAAATCCGCTATTGCTCTAAATTTAGCTTCTCACTTGGGAAAAAGTTCTGTTGTTGTTCCAGGAAAAAATTTACAGGCACAATATAAAAGAGATTATGAAGGTCAAAAATATTTGTTGAAGCCCAATGGAGAAAAATTGAAAATTAGTGTTATTACTGGAAGGAATAATCATAAATGTAAATTTTTAGAGGATAATGAAAATGCTATTCCTACAATAAAGAGAGAAGTTGATGCTAATTTGCATGATATTTTTGCTGGAAAAAAAGAAGAACTTAATGAATTAATACAGGATGATTTATCTGCGAGTAATAATCAAATACCTTGTAAAATTGAACTTCGTGAGGTTAATTGGTTGAAAATTAAAAAATATATTCAACAAAATAAGAATATTGAATTGAAAGACTTTGGATCGATTAAAGATGTTAAACGAATGAGTGTGGCGCCTGTTTGTCCTTATTGGTCACCTGTATTGCCTGAAAAATATGATTTGAAATTAGATGGTAAAAAAAGAAAATACGAAGGATTAAACGATACAACTTTTGTTCAATATAAAAGAAAACCTGGTTGCCCTTTTTATGAACAATTTGATTCTTATATTGATTCAGATGTTATTGTTTTTAACTCTCTGAAATATAAACTTGAAACTGCTTTATTTAGAAAACCAAAAACCGAAGTTGAAATTATAGATGAATGTGATGAGTTTTTGGATAGTTTTTCTAATGAAAGAACAATCAATATTGAAAGATTACAAAGCTCTTTGATGCAGGCCATGGGTTCTGGCGAAGGGGATGAAAAAATAATTGAAATTTTATTTGAAATTTTGAATTATTTTAAGAAAGATCCAAGACTAGAAAATGTTTTAGAAAAAAAAGAAATTATTCCTTTGAAAGCCACTGGAATTTATGATTTGTTAAAGATTTTTTTGAAAGAAGATTGGTTGAAAGATATTGATGATGAAAGTTATTTGTTTGACGTTTTGGAAACAGCTAAAATGTTTATTGGATTTATGGAGGAGAGTTACGTTACATTGGTCAAAAAAGATAATAACTTATTTGTTCATATTGTGACTACGAATTTGGCTAAAAAATTGAATCAGCTTGTTGATAAAAATAAAGTGGTTGTTTTAATGTCTGGAACTCTGCATTCCAATGCTGTTCTTTCTAGTATTTTTGGTTTAGATAATTTTGAGAAAGTTGATGCTGAAGTTGAGGGTCAAGGGAGAGTTGAGATAAAGAAAACTGGTTTGGAAATGGATTGTAAATATTCTAATTTTTCCCGAGAAAAATTTACTCGTAAAGATTATTTGGAAGCATTGGATAAATGTTTGGAGGAAGCTCCACGTCCTGCCTTGGTACATATTAATGCTTTTATGGATTTGCCTAGCGAGGAAGAATTGATTGAACATGAGTTGGAGAATTTGGTTTCCCGTGAAGAAGTTCGTGAAATGCAAAAAGCCGACAAAGTGGGTAAATTAACTAAAGAATTCAAGGAAGGAAAGAGGGATGTTCTGTTTTCTACTCGTGATTCGAGAGGAGTTGACTTTCCAGGAGACGAATGTAAGTCAATTGTTTTTACTAAATATCCTAATCCAAATGTTCAAGCGGCTTTTTGGAAAATATTAATGAAAACTAAACCTCAACATTATTGGACTTTTTATCGTGATAAAGCTCGTCGTGAATTTTTGCAAAAAATTTATCGTGGATTAAGATTCAAAGAAGATCATATCTTTTTGCTTTCGCCAGATTCGAGAGTTTTAGAAAAAGCGGAAGAAGAGTTTTGATTATTTCTTCAAGCCTTTCTTTTTTAGAATTTTTTCTTCAGCTTCTTTATCAAGTCTTTCTTTTTCTTTAGCTTCTTCTTCTTTTGCTTTTTCTTTTAGCGAAGCCCAGTATTCGTTAAGCTCAATTGAAGCTCGAAAATGCGACATGCCTTCTTTTCTGTTTTTCCAATATTCTATCATGCCTTTTACAGAATCTACTCTCCTGTTTGCTTTTTTTAGATTTCTTTTACAAGCTGATTTTGCTTGAGGAGTTTTGAATTTATCTTTTTTTAATTTGTCTTCTTCTTCTTTTTTCCATTCTAGAACTTCTTTCATTTCATCTTTTGTCTCTTCATATTTTTCTTCAAGTTCTTCTTTAGTTAGAGGTTTATCTCTTCTTGTTTGTTGATAGCTTTGCATTTTTCTTTTTTCCTTTTTTTAATTTTGAATATACATATAATCCAATGAATCCAACCACATAGAAAATACTCAGGATTATAAATATTTTGAAAATGATTGGATTTTCTTTTACTGATTGTCCGAGGTATGTTTGTATAAATACCAATGGAATTAATCCTAAAGCTGTGCTCAATAAAAATTTCCAGAACTTCATTTTTGAAACTCCTGCAAGATAACTCACTAAATCTGTTGTAGTGAAAGGATTTAATCTAAGTATAAATACTGCAAGAGGTCCATGTTTCTCTGAAAGTTTATCAAATTTATTTTTGATTCTTTTTGGAACTCTTTTTTCTGCAAAATCTCTTATCCAATGTTTCGAAATTTGAAAAGCTATACCTGCTCCAAGAACATTCCCAGTTAAAGCATAAATTCCTCCAATAAAAGGACCAAATAAAATTCCTCCTACAAGATATAAAACTAAAGGTGGAATCAATGCAAAAAGAACTTCTAAAATTACCAAAAAAATAAAGATTATGGCTGTCCAATTTTCAAATGAAGAAAGATAATTTACAACCGAATCAGCATCACTACTAATTAAATAAAAAACGACTCCTTTTGTAAAATAAGAATATATTGTAAAGCCAATTAAGAGAATCAAAGTTAAAATTAATCCATAGCTAATATGTTTTTTTCTTTTATGCATAAAATGATAATGAAAAGAATTGTTTTAAGTTTTTGGGAGAATGAAAAGAAAACTCCTTCCCGAATCGGTCGCATAAAGTTCGCGAAACTTTACACTAACGGGGATTAATTTCTAGAGAAATTGAAATCTATTTGAATTTGACCTGTGAGAGTCGGGGTGAAAAAGAAAACGCCCCTCCTAGCTCAGACTCCGTGAAATCTTCTTTAAAATCGCTAGGCTTGTTTATTAGAAATTTCAGAAGATCTTCGGAATCGAACGTTCGATTAGGGAAAAAATAAACGCCCCCACCCCGAATCGAACGGGGATGCCCAAAGGGCCTCGGTCTCAAGCCGAGTGCAATACCATTATGCGATGGAGGCATGTTGTGTTTTTGCCGAAAAAGCATTCGTTTGGAACAAACGAGAGGAATCTCGATTCCGAACTATGCGATGGAGGCTTACAAAAGAATTAGATAATTTTTGTTTAAAAAGTTATTTATTCAAAACTACTGAGACTTATTCTCATTATTCAAATCTTTTCTAAACTTCTCAACATCGGAAATTTCAACTTCGGGAAAAAAATTTCCCATTTTCGAATGTTTTGGATTTTCACCATATTTACAATCTTCACAAAAAAATCCTGTTGACCCAGAAGTAGGACTTATTTCTGAAACTATATTTGTACTTCCACATTTGGGACATATTTTTATTGCGACCATTTTAAAAATTCAAAAGCTCCTACCCCTAAAAAAATTAACAACTCTTTCCCAGAATGTGAATGGTTCAATATTTATGGGTTTGTTATATTGATCATATACTTCATATTTGATTATCGGTTTTTCTTTTGGTAATTTTGGAGCATTTTCGGATAGTTCTTTGTTTGCTTGTTCTAAAGCTTGATCTATTGTTGCCCTTGAGTAACCTTGTTTTATTAAAGCAAACTTTAATGATTCAGGCGTATAATTTTTTGATAGGTTTTTTTTAAAATAATCTACAAGTTCCCTTTTATTATCTAGTCTTCTCATAAAATAATAAGAAAATTAAAGTTTAAAAAAATTTAGTATATCAATTATATTGTAATGGGATTAGTTCTATTATAGAAATTTTGAGCTTCACCTAATCTTGGCTTAGATTCTGCATAAAGAGTTATTAATTTATCCCCTTTCTTTACTTTGTCACCAATATGGTGGTGTAAATAAACTCCAGAAAATTTGTCTATTGGACAGCCTGCTGCTCGAGCTAAAGCATTAATCAATTTGTTATCAATATCTTTTATTTTTCCAGATTTATTTGCATGTATATCTTTTACATGTTTTCCCAATTCAATTCCTGTAACCTTTCCTTTTTGGGCACGAATTATTTCTTTAAATTTTTTCCAAGCCTTTCCTGAAGATAATATTTCTTTTGCTAATGCTTCTCCTTTTCCTTTCCTTGCTGTTCCAGTCATCTCCAATATTTGTCCCGATAAAAAGAGAGATTTTGTTTCTAAATCTTTGGGACCATTTTCTTCTGGATTTAAGATTTTTATAACATCAATTATCTCTAATGCGGGACCAATTCCATTTCCTATTGGTTCTTTTGCTTTTGTTAAAACTACTTTCATTTTAACTCTAAAGTGTTTGGCAAGTTGTAGAAATTTTTTCTTCAAAAAATTTGCTTTAGATTTAGAAACTTTTGCCTTTTTTCCATAAGGAATATCGATTAAAATATATTTGCTTCCAACTGCTAGCTTTTTTGACATTATTGAAGCCAATAATTGAGCGACAGGATCTAATTTCAACATTTTCTCTACTTTAATTATCTTTGAATCTGCAGGAACCATTCCAAGTGAACCTCCCCAAGTCATACATGCTCCAGTTTTTTGAACTATTTTTTTTACTGTATCCATAGGGAATTCTACTTTTGCTATTGCTTCTATACAATCTGCCGTTCCAGCTGCACTGGTAATTGCTCGAGAAGAGGTTTTTGGAAAAGTTAATCCTGCTGCAGCGCAAATAGAAACTACCAATGGTGTTGTTCTGTTTCCTGCAACCCCCCCAATACAATGTTTATCCACAACATACTTATTTCTAAATTTCAAAGTTTTTCCCGAGGCCAAGATTGCATTTACTAAAGAAACTGTTTCTTTGAAAGTCATACCATTACGATACATTGCTGAAACAAAAACTGCAACTTCTGGTTCGGTTAATGAATTATTTACAACATCTTGAATAATTGCTTTTATTTTTTCATCACTAAGCTCTGCACCATTTATTTTATCTTTTATGAACAATACGCTTTCTGGAGTATCACTATACGCCACATTTACTCTTTGTCCTTCTCTCAAATCAAGTCTTTTCTTTATTTCTGTAGAAATTGCAATGAAATTTTTTTTAACAAAATGTTCTGAAGTATCAAGAATTGTAATTATTTCTTTAGGGTTTTTAGAATATGTTTTTATTGTTATTCTATCGCCAGCATGAACTCCCAAATCCTGGGCAATTTTCTTATTAATCATTGCAACTGGGAGACCTGCAGACCAATTAGATGTTTTTACTTTTAGTTCCATTTTTCACCTCTGATTAAGAATTGCGTATTTTATTTTTATATTTATCCTTTTTCTGGAGAATGTATGAATATCCCCGGAGAATTTTTACTTCTATATATTTCTAATATTATCAAAAGATATGAAAGAATGAGTGGGCCTAAAATAAATCCCAAAATTCCGAATACAAATAACCCTCCAACCATTCCTATAAGCATTATTGAAGAATGTACATTAGTTCTTTTTGCTACAAAAGTTGGTTTCACTGTGTTTTCTAAAAAAGCAGAAATTAGGCCAAACAAAATAACTCCAAGCGCAGGTATTGCCATTCCTCCCACGAAAAGGAAAATTGTAACCGGTACCCAAATTATGGCCGTCCCTATTATTGGGAAAATTCCTGCGAGACATGCCGCAAGTGTTAAAAATAAAGCATTATCAACTCCAAAAATAAAAAATCCAATACCCACAAAAACCCCTTGTAAAATACCAATTATAACTTGTCCATAAAGAATCGAAGAAGTTATGTCTCTAGAAGATTTGAATAATTTTTTCTCTATTTCTTTTGAAAAAGGTAAAACGCTCTGTATGTATTCTGTAAATTTCTCATTATCTCTCAGAGTAAAAAAGAATATGAAAAGAACAACCAATGTTTTTAATAAAATTGTTGGAAAATTTGTTATAATGTTTGCTAATCCAGTCATAATTGAACTTGTTGTGCTAGTTACAAAAGAAGAAATTGTTGAACCTATTTGGTCTGAAAACAAATCTGAAGAAAAAACAGAAGGAAATATCTTTTTCAAAGGTGTTACAAAATCAATTCCTTGTGAATTTACAAAAATCTGTACGGATTGATCTACTAAAACTGGGGTTAAAAACCAAAGAGGAATTAAAATTAATAATAGTAACAATATTAGGACTATGGTTGCAGCAAGATTTTTGTTTTTTATTTTTGAATTTATTTTTGAATATATTGGTCTAAAGATAAAAGCTAAAATTATACCTGTTATGATTGCAAATAAAATTGGTTTTAATAAAAAGAAAGATAACACAATTAATACTGCCAAAATTAAAGTTGAAGTTATGTGTCTCCAATAAGATTTATCCATTTTTTCACCTAGAATAAATAATAAAATCTGCTTAATAAAGGTTTTTGATGATAAAGTTTATAAGAGAGAACTCATTTTTGTGATTATGAATTTCATAAAAAAAATAGTTGATGGAAATATTGATAATTTAGTGCATATACAATTTCAAAAATTTTCTAGAGGAGAATTCAAAGATAAAGCTGTTTTGAAAGTTAAAAAAACTAAAAATAAATACACTATTAATACATCTCCTGAATTTGCAAATGAATTTGTTGGAATGATGGCTAAAAAACTAGGAAATAATTCTGTTAAAGTTACAGGAGCTATTGTTTCTACTTCGGATTTGAAAGATAAATTAGAATACAAAGATATAAAGCAATTCCAAGGAGTTAAAAGATATTTGATTGATAAAGAAATGGTGGGAGATGAACTTATTTCTTTATTAGAAGAATTTCCCAAAACATTTTTTGGATTGACTTTTAATGTTGATGAAAATAATAAATTAAAAATTAAACCTAAAGCTCCAAAATCAGGAAAACCTGGAAAAGGAGATAAAGGTCCAAAAGCAGATTTTTGTAAATTGATTACAACTGATGAAGAAATTGGAAAAAGTTTTGTTTTTGAAAAAGATGATTTTAAATTGGCTGAAATAAAACATGATTTCATTATTGAGAATATAATTTTACCTGAAATGGAAGAAAAAGATTTTGCTAAAATGAGAGAACTTGCTAAAAGGAAAGGAAAGATTATAAGATACTCTGAAATTGATGAAGTTAAAGATAAGAAAGAGTACGAGTTTACTGCGTAGATATTTTGTTTCTTTTCGTGTGATACTTATTAAAAAATTTCTGAAATAGTTCTACTATTCTGCGAAATTTTTGTAATTGCGTCTGACACTGAAAATAAATCAAAATTTAGTTTTAGAGATAAAAATAATTTAAATTTATGTATTGCTGGCACATGCTTCTGGGAAACACAATGAATAAACAAACACAAACTTTTATAAACCCAATTTTATCTAATCTAATATAGATTAGAATTTAATCTATGTATAACGGATTGACTCTGAAACCTATGAGTGTAAAAATAATCCTCGCTAGTCGAAATTATTTCTCAGGGTTGTTAATTCAAGGAAAAATAAAAATGCCTACAAGAAAATCACCAAGAAAAGGAAGTTTACAGTTTTGGCCCAGAAAAAGGGCAGCAAAGTTTTTGCCTAGTATTAACTGGAAAGCTATTAAATCTGGAAAAAATTTGAAAGGATTCATTGCATACAAAGCAGGTATGTTTTCTGCATTAGTTAAAGATAATACTGAAGATTCAATGACAAAAGGTAAACAAAAAGTTGTTCCGGTAACAATTTTGGAATGCCCTCAAATGAAAATTTTCTCGGTTAGATTTTATAAAAATGGAAAAGTTTTCGGAGAAGTTTTGGCTGAAAATTTAGAAAAAGAATTGAAGAAAAAAGTTAAATTGCCTAAACAAAACAAGAAAAAATTAGATTCTTTTACTGAAGAATTTGATGATTTGAGAATTATTGTATATTCATTGGTTAAAAAAACTGGATTGAAGAAAAAACCAGACATGATTGAAATTGGTTTGAATGGTTCTTATGAGGATAAATTAAATTACGTTAAAGAAAATTTAGGAAAAGAAATTTCTGTTATAGATGTTTTTGATGGAGATCAAATTATTGATATTAGAGGATTAACTACAGGGAGAGGATTACAAGGCCCAGTAAAAAGATTTGGAATTAAATTGAAAAAAGCTAAATCCGAAAAAGGAAGAAGAAGACCTGGTTCAATTGGTCCGTGGCATCCTGCAAGAGTTATTTTTAGAGTTCCAATGGCTGGACAATTGGGAATGTTTACAAGAGCAGTGTATAATAATAAAATTATTGGATTAGGAAAAGCAGAAGACAAATTCAAAGGAATCAAAAATTATGGGGATGTTAAAACAGATTATGTTATTGTCCAAGGTTCTGTTCAAGGACCTTCAAAAAGACAAGTTGTTTTGACTCAAGCTTTGAGACCTACAAAAAAACAAACTAAAAAAAATTACGAATTTATTGAATTAAGATAAAATGAAAACAAAATTATATATGGTTGATGGAAAACAAGGAAAGGAAATTACTTTGCCAGATTTTTTTAGTGAAACTGTTAGAGCTACTTTGATTCAAAAAATTATTGAGGCTAAGAAAAAACAACAACCTTATTCTCCAAACCCTGTTGCTGGAGCACAATATTCTGCAAGTGGTAAATTAAAACATCATAGAAAAGTTTGGAAATCCCAATATGGGAGAGGAATTTCTAGAATTCCAAGAAAAATTATGACAAGGAGAGGTTCTCAATTCAATTGGGTTGGAGCAACTTCACCTAATACTCGAGGTGGGAGAAGAGCTCATCCACCAAAAATAATGGCCCTATTTAATTTAGTTAGAATTAATAAAAAAGAAATGAAATTGGCTTTGAAATCTGCATTAACTGCAACTATTTCTTCTGAATGGGTTACAAAAAGATATTATACATTGAAAGATGAAAAAATTGATAATCTTCCATTAGTTGTTGATTCAAAAATCACAACTTTGAAATCTAAAGATTTGATTGCTTCATTGAAAAAAATATTAGGGGAAACTTTATTCAAATTAGCTTTGAGGAAGAAATCTATTAGAAGTGGAAAAGGAAAAAGTAGAGGAAGAAAATATAAGAGCAATATGGGACTTTTATTGGTTGTTGGAAATGATGAAAAATTAAAAACTACTGCCTTCGATGTTAGAACTGCAAATACTGTTGGAATTAATGATTTGGCAAATGGTGGCCCTGGAAGATTAACTGTTTATACTGAAAAAGCAATAAAAGATTTGGAGGAAAAATTCAAATGAAGCCTGTAATGACTGAAAAAGCTGTAATGATGATTGAAAGAGATAATGTAATTACATTTGTTACTTCTAAAATTAAGGATAAAGTTCAAATCAAAAAAGAAATTGAAGAAGTGTTCGATGTTAAAATTGATAAAATAAGAACTTTAATTAAAGATAATAAGAAATATGCTTATGCTAAATTAAAAGGGGACACATTGGCAATTGACCTTGCTACTAAATTAGGATTAATGTAAAATGGGAAAAAGAATTATTATGCAAAGACGTGGAAGAGCAACTTCAACATATAAAGTTAGTAAAAAAGCTTTCAATCATAAATTGTCTTTCCCAACAAAACTTGAAGGAGAAGGGACTGTTATTAAATTATTAAACTCGCGTGCACATACTTGTCCTATTGCAAAGATTAATTCAAACAGGGGATCATTTTATATTCCAGCTTTCAAAAACATGATTGAAGGACAAAAAATATCTTTTGAAAAAATGGACAATGGGAGCATTTTAAAATTGAAGGATATTCCTGTTAAAACAAAGATTCATTGTATTGAATCAAACCCTAATGATGGGGGAAAATATATTAAGTCAGGAGGAAATCATGCTACTGTTACAAAAATAGTTGGAGATTCTGTTTTTGTTTTGATGCCTTCAAAAAAGGAAAAAAAATTCAACCAAAATTGTAGGGCAATTGTTGGAGTTGTTGCTGGAGCAGGGAGAATTGATAAACCCGTTGTTAAAGCTGGTAAAAAATATCATATTAAAAAAACTAAAAGTAAATTATGGCCAAGAACTGGTGCTTTCAAAATGAATGCGATTGACCATCCTTTCGGTTCTGGTAGAGGAAAGAACCCTAAGAGTAAGATTGCAAAGAGAAATGCTCCTGCTGGTGCTAGAGTAGGATTGTTAAGGCCAAAGAGAACAGGTAAAAAGAAATAATAGAAAATGGAAACACAAGTAAGAAAAAAGGAATTAATCTTCAAGGGAAAAACAATTGAAGAATTGAAAGAATTAGGGGTTAGAGAATTCGCTAAATTATTAAGATCTAGACAGAGAAGGACTGTTTTAAGAAATTTCCAAGAACATGAAAATTTTGTTAAGAATGTTCAGAGTAAAATTGCAAAAGGAAAAAAATCTGTTAAAACGCATAGAAGAGATTTGGTAATTGTTCCAGGATTAGTAGATACTAAATTACAAATATATAATGGAAGAGATTTTGTTCCTGTTGAAGTTACAATTTCAATGTTGGGACATAAATTAGGGGAATTTTCTCCGACTAGAACAAAAGCTAAACATGTAAAGGATGGTAAAAAAAGATAAAATGGCAGGATCAAATACTGAAAAACCAATGGGAAAAGACGAAGCAAAAAAACAAGCTGTAGTTAAAACTCCAGAAAATAAAAAAGTTGAAACAGCTCCAGTAAAAAAGAAAGAAGAAGCAAAAAAAGAAGATAAAAAGCCTGTTGAAAAAACTGAAAAGGCCAAGGAAGAAAATAAACAAGAAACTGTAAATAAAGATAAAACTGAGAATAAAAAAGAAGAAAAGAAAGTTGAAATAAAAAAGATCAAAAAAACTCAAGTTTTTGTTAATGTTAAAAACATCCCAGTTTCAACAAAGGTTGCAGTTGCTATTTGTAAATTCATAAACAAAAAAACAATTGAAAATGCAATAAAAGATTTAGAAGATGTTTCTAAATTAAAAAAGGCTGTTCCAATGAAAGGAGAAATTCCCCATAGAAAAGGAAGAATCATGTCTGGAAGATTCCCTATCAAAGCTGCAAAAGAATTCATTGTTCTTTTGAAAAGTTTACAAGGAAATGCAATTCAACATGATGTTGAAGAGCCAATAATCAGTGAAGCTATTGCAAACAAAGGAATGGGAGTTTATGGTAGAGCTGGAAGAATGAAGAAAAGATCAAACGTTAAAATAATCTGTAAAGAAAAAAAATTAATTAAACAAAAAAAGAAAAAAGAATAAAATGGAAGAAAGAAATACTGTTAAATTTAAGAAAGAAGAATTTTCAATGAGAGAACAAGTTAAAGAAAATATTGGAAAAGGTAAAGTTAGTAAAGTTAAAATTGAATATACTCCTGTTGGAGAAAAAATTGTCATTTCAACTAGTAAACCTGGATTAGTTATCGGTAGAAAAGGAGAAAAAATTGATGAATTAACTAAAATGTTGAAAGAAAATTTTAAATTAGAAAATCCTCACATTGAAATTGATGAAATAACTCAACCGGAATTTGATGCACAATTGATTGCAGATGAAATTGCATTAGGTTTAGAAAGATTTGGACCAATAAGATTCAAAGTTATTGCTTATAGGACTCTTCAAAAAATAATGAAAGCTGGGGCAATGGGTGCAGAGATCCGGGTTAGCGGTAAATTACCAAGTTCAAGAGCAAAATCATGGAGATTCGCTCAAGGATATTTGAAAAAAACTGGAGACAGCGCAAATGTTGTTGATAAAGCTCAAGCTATTGCACAAACAAAACCTGGAACCGTTGGAGTAAAAGTAAGTATTTTATCTCCAGACGCTAAATTGAAAGATAGAATCGTAGTTAATGATAAACTAATTGAAAAATTAAAAGAAAATATGGAAAAAGCAAACAAATCAGATAAGAAGAAAAAGGTGAAAAAGAAATAAAATGGCAGTACTAAAAGCAAAAGATATTCGAGAAATGAAAAAGCAAGAAAAAGAAAAGAAATTAAAAGAACTAAAATTAGAATTGATTAAATCAAGAGCTAAAGCAAGCTCCCAAGGAACAAGTTCAAAAACTCGAGAAATAAAAAAAGCAATTGCAAGATTGCTAACTATTAAATAATCATGGAAATATGTCCAAAATGTGGGTTACCGCAACCAGCATGTGTTTGTGAACAAATAGTAAAAAGTTCACAAAGAATAAGAGTAACGACCGATAAAAAAAGATATGGAAAGATCGTTACTGTAATCAAAGGGTTCGACAACTCTATTGATGTGAAGAAAATCGCAAAAAGCTTAAAAAACGAGTTTGCTTGCGGTGGAACATCAAAGGATAGGGTTATTGAACTTCAAGGAGATCATACTAAACGAGCCAAAGAAGTCCTAATAAAATTGGGATTTGATGAAGACTCGATTGAGGATTAAAAATGAAAAAAGAAACAAAAAAAACAGAAAAGAAAATGGAACAAACAAATACAGTGGAAACTTGTAGTGATAAAGATTGTCCTATTCACGGAAATCTTAAAACTAGAGGTAAAACTTTCAAAGGTACTGTTATTAGCAAACATGAAAAACGTGTTGCTATTGAGTTTGAAAGAATGGTCTATGTGAAAAAGTATGAAAGATATGCAAAAGCAAAAGCAAAGGTTCATGCAAGACTTCCAAGATGTATGGAGAAAGAAATCAATTTGGGAGATTTGATAAAAATCAAGGAATGTAGGCCTTTGAGTAAAATAATCCATTTTGTGGTTATTGAAAAAATAAAGGATGCGGAGGATATTAAATAAAATGAAGGCAATAAGCGCAAGAACTACTGCAGGTATTAATCTTGGTGCAATAATGATTGCAGCAGATAATGGTGGAGCAAAAGTAGTGAAAATTGTTTCAGTAAAACATGGTAAAGGAAGAAAAGGAAAACAAACTTGTGCTAAAGTTGGTGACTGGGTAAAAGTTGCTGTGAAAAAAGGTTTACCAGATATGAAGGGTAAAGTTTTCGATGCTGTTCTTGTTAGACAAAAGAGACCTTGGAGGAGATTTAGCGGAGAAAGAATTGCTTTTGAAGATAATGCTGTTGCATTGTTAAAAGATGATAAAGGAAATCCAAAAGGAACTCAAATTAAAGGGCCTATAGCAAAGGAGGTTATGGAGCGATGGCCACAAGTTGCCAAAATTGCTTCAATAGTTCATTAAAGAATGCGAATATTGAATAAGCATTTTTTATAAATAAAAAAACACGATGAAAAAAGAATTCACAACTAAATGGAAGGGAAGTTCTCAACCAAGAAAACAGAGGAAATATTTAGCGAAAGCCCCACTCCATATCAAGAGAAAATTGTTAAGTGTTAATTTATCTAAAGATTTGAGGGCTAAACAAAAAACAAGAAATGTTGTTTTGAATAAAGGGGATAAAGTAAAAATTATCAGAGGAAAATACAAAGGTAAAGAAGGAAAAGTTACAGAAATTTTAATTAAACAATTAAAAGTTTATATTGAAAATATTCAAACAAAAAAACAAGATGGATCAAGTGTTAATGTTCCAATAAAAGCTTCAAATTTGCAAATTGTTGAATTAAATTTAGAAGACAAAAAGAGATTTAAAGGAAAAATCGTAAATAAAGAAGATTTGCCAAAAAATAAGGACAAAACATCTAAAAAGGAATCTAAACCTGTAAATAAGGAGAATAAAAAATGAGTCACATTAAAAGACATGCAATACCAAAAGAATGGCCAATAGCAAGGAAGGGTTCGACTTTTGTAGTAAAAAATATGTCAAAAGGTATTCCAATCTTAGTTGTGTTAAGAGATATGTTAAAAATTGCAAGAACAAGAAAGGAAGTTAAAAAAGCTATACACATGAAACATCTTCTGATTTCAGGTAAATTGATTAACGATGAAAAAAAGGCCATGGAACTATTTGATGTTTTGACAATTGTTCCTTCGAAGAAAAATTATAGATTGGTTTTGTCCGAAAAAGGAAAATATGATTTAGAAGAAATTGCTGAAAAAGATTCAAAAGAAAAAATATCTAAAATTGTTGATAAAAAAATTATGAAGAAAAAGAAAGTTCAATTAAACTTATGGGATGGAAGAAATTATTTGACAGATGTTGAATGTAAAGTTAATGATTCAGTGATTGTTGATTTAAAGAAAAATCAAATTACTAAATGTATTCCATTCAAAGAAAAAGCCGAGGTTTTGGTTATTGGTGGTAAACACGCAGGAATTAAAGGAACAATTACAAAAATTGAAGTGGAAGAAAAGAAAGCTGAAGTAAAAACAAAAGATGACAAATTTAATGTTTTAATTAAACAATTAATGGCGATAAAATGAAAGATAATGTAATGAGAGATATAAAAATTGAGAAAGTTGTTTTGAGCATAGGCGGAACTGGAGAATATCTTGAAAGAGGATACAAATTATTAGAAATTTTGACAAATAAAAAACCCACTAAAACAAAATCAAGAAAAAGAATTCCTGCATTAGGAGTTAGACCTGGATTAGAAATTGGGTGTGTTGTTACATTAAGAAAAAATTATAAAGATTTATTGAAAAATTTCTTAGTTTCAATTGATAATACTTTAAAGAAAAAACAAGTAAGTGAAAATAATTTTTCATTTGGGATTAAAGAATATATTGAAATTCCTGGAGTAGAATATGATA
>CAYSCL010000012.1:7181-24536 GCA_964429545.1 Candidatus Woesearchaeota archaeon | reverse complement strand
TTCTTTAGAATTATGCGAAGCGACTGTGTCGGCGAGCATCCTCGTTTAGAGGTTCAAAGATAATTTTGTCATTATTATTAAATTACAACAAACAAAAGATTTATAACTTCTTTTTTCCATAAATTGATATGAAAAAAGGAAATAAATTAGCCATTGGAGGACTTGCATTATTAGCACTAGTTGGAAGCTCATGTGCCCCAAAAAGACAATTTGCAGACAATCATTTACACGGAGATAAAGTTCAATTATCAAAAACAACAAATAAAGAAATTCCCTATAAAAAAGAAATGTCCACAATGTTTCATGAAAATTATTATTTCAAAGAAGCAGACAACAACTACGAAAATTCTTTAGATTTTGAAATAGTTCCAGAAAAATATTCTTACGATAGATTAAATCCAAAAAAGAAAACAGTAAAAGTAGATTATGAGCATGAATTTGTTCCATTAAAATTAAAAGCAAAAAGTGGAAAATGGGCAACACAATTAGAAATTGTTTATTATAAGGCTTCAATAGAAAACATCCCAATAGAAAAAAAATTCAAAAAAACAATCATAACAGAAAAAGGAACTAAATATGAACTTCCAGCTGTTAAAGTTAAAGGGCAAGAATATTTAGTTCTAAAAGCATTACAAAAAAGGCCAGGAATGTTAGATTTATATTTTGTTCCCTTCACAGAAAATTTAGAAATTTTAATAGATTCGAAAGGAAACATAACCCTTGAAAATTTAGTAGAAGGAATTTACCGACCAGGAGTTGATCAAAAAGATACAAAAAATTCTTCATCTGGAACAACAGCAAGAATAAAAGAAAATTCAAATAATACAGAAGGAATATATCATAAAATAGAAAAAGGCGACACATACTGGAGTCTTGCAGAAGAATATTGGGGAACAGGAAAAGAATCAGATGAAATTCAAAAACTAAATCCAAATATAAAACCAAAAGACCTAAAGATTGGTCAAAAAATTAGGGTTAAGTGATTAATTCAAATTTTCTCTAGCAGATTCTAAATCTTCAACAATATCTTCATCAGAAATACAACTTCCACCTAAAAATCCAGACTCATATCTACAATTTTTATTCAAAGCAATTCCTAAAACAAAACATTCTTCTTCATTACAAAGATTAGTAATACCGTCCCCACATTCATCACATCTATTGGCATCATTAAATAATTCTTTTTCTTTTGCAGAAAAATGATCTTTCGGTATTTCATCAATAGAATTTTCAATTCTTTGACCCAATTTGATTTTCAATAATAATTCCCTAAGATCACTCATCTGAGGAATTCTATTATAAGTTTCCCACTTATCACTAATCACATAAAATTCCACTCTGTTTATTATTTCTTGTGCTAACAATGATTCAATGAATTCCGCATTTTCTTCAGAACTATGATAATCTCCCTTCAATGTTCCAGCTTTCTCAATAGCAGAATCAAGAGTATATTGCACAGTTTCTATTGGAGCAGTTGTAGTTGGAGAAGTAGTATCTTGAACAGATTCTATTATATTATTTTCAATCAATCCAGAATGAGGGATTTCTGTTTCAATAATTTCTTCACTCCCTCCAACAATTACAGGTTCCCAATACATATAAACTGGATGTTCATCATCTTGTAAAATCACCTCATCAAATTGGTAAGTTTTACAATACTTATTTCCCCTACTATCTGTTTTAATCCATTTCCCTTCACAAACTTCTCCAAATTCATTAACTTCTCCAGGACTATACCTCTTACCATTCCAATCAAAAACTTTAGCTTTCAAAATATCTGCATCAGCCCATTCAACAAAAATAACATTGTGCCCCGAAGTAGAACTATATACATAACTCAGAACATCACCTGGTTCAATTCCGCCCAATTTATCAAAAGTGTTTAAATTTTCTCCTCTCTCCATATTCAAACTACATGATTTAGTAGGTTGATTATTCACACAATACTTAACCCCCTTACATTCTGACTTAGAATCTACTTGAGCGACAAAATTTCCAACCCCATATTCTCTTCCAGCACTGTCAGAATAAACACAACTAGATATTACTCCTGATTTATCATAAACATATTTAATAGAACTATAACAACCAGAACTACCAATATATGCATAATGTCCTTCCAACTCATCGAGAGTTTCTAAAACCCTCTCTTCTGCATTATTTATTGTCAAAACTTCTTCACTAGGAGATTCAGGCATAGGACAAGTTTCTCCAGAGGTATCAATATCTACATCAATATTTACAAGACTATCTTCACAATCATCCAAAATCGTCCTCAAATATCCCACATCGGGGGCAGCCATTCCCAAAGGATTCCCTAATTCATCAAGACCTTGCATTTCATTATATTCTACTTCATTCAAAAATCCTTGAACATATAAGCCTTCCACAAGAGCATAAACTTTAACATTGGAAGAATAAGTTCCCTCTAAAGTATTAATCTGATTCAAAATACCATCACAAGTCCATCCAACCGGAACATATGTCATCTCAATTTCTCCAGGAGAAACATCTCCAAATAAAACAGCTGCGCCTTCCAATAAATCCAAATTTTCAAGAACTTTCAACAGTAATTCTTCATTTTCAGACAATTTCATATCTAAAGGTAGGTCACTTAAATCCATCCAATCAGACTCTTCACTATTTCCTAAAGGTCCAACATAATATTTCCAACCATCCCTATTTTCATGTTTAAAATATAGTTGAAGATTTGGTTGAGATTCACTCTTTGAATAAAAACGACCAAGATTATCATAAAAAATACTATTCTCTTCACCAACAGTAATGAATGTATCTGCAATTCCAATTGAATTAACAATTCCCCCCTCATCATTAATCTTTGCTCTCTTCATCAACAAATCAATTCCTTCCAAGTAATTTTTATTCTGCAATTTTGGAATAAAATTTTTACTTCTATCTGTTAATTCTCCATCAGAATAAGGATAAATTAAAGTAGAAACAGGAATCCAATCTATTGTTTTTTTGGTACGAATATCATATTGCCCAATTTTATCCTTACTAAGAGACCAATACCAACTTTGATTAAAATATTTATAATAAACATTAGGTTGATTAGAACCTAATCTCAGCGCAGCACGAGCATCATGAAATTCGAATTCCCTTGATTCAAAATCATCTGCAGTTACAATATCCAAAACAGATTTAGTTGTTTCCTCATAAAAAATTCCCTCATCAACTTCTCCAGTTTCAATTCTTTTTTTCAATTTCCCAAATTCTTCCCTAACAATTCCATCATAAATTTGTCCCCTCAAATAATACAAATATCCCTTATGATTATTTAGATAAACTTTCCCAAGCAAATCTTGAATAATCTCAAATTTCTTTTCATTATCCTCTTCAAGAGATAAATTCTCAACAGCCAAATCAAATTGTTGAGGAGTCAAATAGCCTTCTGAATTTTGAAAATTTTCTTTAAATTTATCAGTTAATTCTTCCATAGAATCATTAACAGAAGTTTGAAATTCCAAAGCATCATCAATACTCTCAGTATCAATCCAACATCGAACATTTGTATCCCCGCAATAACCTACATCAATCCATCTTTGCGCTTCACTTCCAAGATATGCATCAGAACCAGCCCCTGGATTATCAGTAGAACAAATTCTAACAATACCTTGATTATAAATTTCAGGATTAATTGCATTGCCAACTCCTTCTTGAGCATTCAAATTCAATAACCCATAAATGTTAGCAGTTCCAGAAACACATTCTTTTTGAGATTTAATATTTACATCTTCAATTTGAGATTGTCTAGCTTGGTCCCGAACATAATCAAAAGCGAAACTAGTTGAAACTTGTTTAAACCCACATTCTTCATCATTATTCACAGATATACATAATTCTTGATATCCTTCAGGAGCAGTAAAGTCTTCCGTATTTGTAGCATAACCTCCAGCTTCAATATATCCAGAAGCAACCATCCTTCCAGAGAAAGTATCTTGGTAATAAGAACTACCACTTCCTCCCCTCAAATAAACTTTGTAATAAGCTCCTTGATCTTCTCCTGCATAAATATGATAAAACACCTTATATTGAGAAACAGGTGGAACAGTAGCACTAGTGAAAGGTATAGCTTCAAAATTACCTGAATACTGGGGAGGGCTATCCCTAATAGTTAAGCTATCTAAAACACCTTGACCTTTTGGATAATCTACAGAAATAAAACTATTACAAACCTCTGTTCCAATTTCTTCTTGACTCCTTGCTTTAAACGCACTAAAAGATTCCACAGCATAAAACTCAGTAAAGAAATTTACAGAATTCTTAGCATTGTCCCATGCTGCAGCCAAATTAGAATATTCTCCTCCACCACGAGTATTTTCCCCAGTAACAGCACCAACAATTTTAGGTAAAGTTAATTCAGCCAAAGGCAACGCTTGTCTCCAAAAAAATTCACAAAGATAAATACTATTAATTTGATCGCAAACCCCTACGGTCTGGCCAGTATCTAAACTTTCTTGCAAACATCCCCTGTAAGATTTAGCAACAGACAAATAACTATCTAATCCAGATTTAACTCCGGTCAAACAAACAGGAACATAAATATCCTCTTGATAGTTTGGTAAACACAACATCAAACTCCCAATTACTCCAGACTGAATAACATCTTGAACAGGATACTGGCCCCCAAAATCACACCTGCTAGAAGGGCAAATAACAGGATCACATACATTGAACAAGATATTACAATCATCAGGAGACATGTAGTCTTCACATTTAGACAAAGAACTACTAATTGCAGGGCTCCCAACCTCGACATTTTGGTCCCCAATTTTAACAACTTTAACTCCATCTTTATACGATCTAGAAGCATATTCAATTGCATTAACTGCCTGGTCAATTTTTCTAGCAGCCTCATTTTCTTGCAAACCACTAAATTGATTATAAGCTTGGCCAGTTCCTAAATTAATTAATTGGCAAATATCATCGCCAGTATTACCTCTACTAAATTCTTCCAAACCATTATCTCCAACATTACATAACCAGAAACTATTAACTCTTGCAGATTTATCATAAGCTCTTTCTCCTCCTAAAAAATCAATAGATTGTTCAACATATGCATACCACCCATCATTCACATCAAAAGGAACAACTGCTGGAAGACCTTTGTAAGGATCAGTCTCATAATATTTTATCTCAGGATTCTTATAAGGATTTTTATAACTACTAGAATCATATTTTTTACAAAATATATTTTGAATTTCATTCGGAATTTCAGATTGAGGCAACCTATTTCCATTCCGGCCAAAAACATATTGATTAAATTCCCCGTCCCTCAAAATAGGCATTTTATCCGTTCCAGTAGAATCATCCAAAACCAAAATATATTTTCTCCCATTAGATCCTTGTATAACTTTTATTGGAGAATTTTTTGTGATGTTTTCTCCAACAATATTCAAATTCAAATCTCCAATCTTCAAACCATCATAAGGCAATTCTTGAACATTTCCGCCAATTTCAACAAAATCCACATTTTGAGAATTAGTGCCAATATCATTTGCCCAATTACTTATATCCAAATATTTCTCAGAATTAATTTTTAATTGATTTACTTCCTCATACAATTTAGATTCATAGCTCTCCCTTTGACTAGAACTCAATCCTCCTTCAGTCAACATATTAGCGTAAAGTTCAATTTTCTTCAACAAATCAATACTGAAAAGATTATTATTCCATCCTTCTGGAGTCAAAACATTATCCAAAGAGGAAACACTAATTGAATCGCCAGTCCGAGGGTCAATAATAAATTCCCCCTGCCTCTCCAAAGAAGATTTCACACGGGGCAAATATTCTTCAACTAATTTAGTTGTATTAACAACAGTATTACCAAAAAGCTCTTGGTCTTGACTAACATCTTCTTGACTTTGAACATTCTTGATATCTTCATTTTGTTCTTTCAACATTTTAGCCAACAATTCAACCTCTGCATCTATGCTATTAGAATTATCTTGCAAACATTCCTCTTCAGATCCATATTCTCCAGCCTGAATCAAATCCGCACACCTTTCATACCAACCATCAGTCCCAGACATAACTTCTTGCCGAGCAATAGATTCTCCTCCAGAATTAAACAATAAATTTTTCAAAGTTAAAACTCCTCCAACTGCCAAACAAGCATCTTGCATAACATCAACAGTATTTCCAAGAGTTTCTGAAATATCTTCCCAAGTTTCAATAGTATCATTCAAATCATCAATCATTTCTTTTGTTTTTTCAGGAGAAAGCTGAATTGCTCTTTTTTCAATTCCAACTGCAAAATTAAAATCAATATCACTACCAGCATAATTAATGCTGGGTTCTACAGAAACTTTGGCCACTCTCTTAAAATTAATATCATGAATTGTAAAAGTATAATTCCCAAAAGTTTCTGAAATATCTGTTTTCAATCTTCTATCCTTAGAATATAAATCTCCCGTCCTCTGCAAAAACGCTTTATCATCAACTTGTATTTTAAGAATAGCTGTATCTTCATCAACAATAGAAATCAATTGAACATATTCATTTCCTTTTTCATCCAAATATAAAACTTGTTCCTTCCTTAAATCATAAGAACTAATCTGTCCATCTTCCCTAACATATAATTCAACACCGTAATCTTCAAAAGAAGGTTCATAAACTCCTTCAAAAGAAATTCTTTGTAAATCACCTTCAATCATCGAATCCCTAGTAGAAATTCCTTGATTACTTAAAAAAAGCAAATTATCACAAAAACTAACATCTAATTCAGAATCAGGATAAGAACTTTCAAATTCATCACAAAAGAATTTCAAATCTTTTTTCTGAGAAGTATCTTTTGCCAAAAGCATTTTAGCATAAAGAGATTTTTCTCCAAGAGTCAATTCTTCCCCCCCAGGATAACTTTCCCCCCGATAATTAGCAAAAACATATTCATAATCTTCTAATGCTTTTTCATAATAATTTTCAATTTCTGCAGTAATTGGATAATCCTCTTCTGCACCAAAACCAGTTAATTCTACAATCTTTCCCCCAATATTCTGTTCATCAAAATATTCTAATTTTTCAAATCCAGTTCCATCAAAAAGCCAGTTCCATAATTTCGCAGAATACCCAGGGATATATTTCAAGCTTTCCTTCAAATTATCTGGGTCAGGATTTAACTCCCCCAACATTCCTGCAGCAAGAATTTCACTTTCTCCCAACTTAGATTTTTTTTCTTTAGCAAGAACTATATATGCAGTTAAATCTTTAGCCTCATAACTACTACTACCAACATAACCAAGATAAGCATATTCACCTTCATCTGTTTCAAATAAATAATCTCCAACTTCATATTCATCTTCATTACCGTCAATATTTAACTTTAATTTTGGAGAAATCCTCAAATCAAAAGTTTCTGTTCCTTCATCTTCATCACAGGTAACTTTAATAATTTGATTTAAACCAATTTTTTCAATATCCCGAACATAACATTTGCCTTCCAAAAATCTCTCTCCTTCTTTAACTTCATATATTTGAGAATTAACATTAAATCTAACTCTTGTATCCTGAAATTCTATGCCATCCAATCTAAATTGAACAGCAGAAAAACAATCAAAACCAGGTAAATAAATTTTATTTGTGCTCTGACCTATTCCCAAATTATATTTTCCAATTCTCTCTCTTTGAATTTCCCCTTCCCTACTTTTACCAAAAGGTGCCTGATATCTCCCAGAATAAATTGCAATAGAAGCAGAATCCTTAAGGACATCTTCTGCCCTCAAATAACCCATTTTATTAAAAAAGGCATATTGTCCAGATAAATCATCGAATTCATTATCATCTAAAATAGGCAAATAAAAAGTATGTCTTCTTAAACCAAAAGCATTTTTCAAATCATAAGTTATTTTTGCACTCAAATTTCCCTCGACAAAATCAGGCATTGAACTTTCATTAGGGTTTTGTCTCAAAACAATGGTAGCATAACCAATTTCATCCCACTGCAAATTGTTTAAATTTCTATTTTCACCCAATGCAGAATAACTAGGGGTAAATCCAATACTTCGAACTTCCCGAGGGTATTCTCCTTTGATATTAATAGAATCAATAGCAGTTATATCAATAAAAGGATTAATTTTTACAGCCTGTAATTTACAAAAAATAGGAACATCTTGTTCTTCCAACAAATCACTTCTAACAACCGCAGGCTCACATCCAAAAGGAGCGATTTGAACTACAAAATCCTGTCCCTGTTGGCACATCTCAGAATCAAAACCAACATCTGTAACGTCTGGGCCAAATGCACTTCCTGTGCCCCCATGAGTTAATCTCGGGTCTGACAAAGTATATGCAGAAGAAACAATTACTAAAGCACCAACTAATAGAACCACAAACAAAAATAATTTAGTTAATTTCATCTAAATTGAACCTCCAAAGATTGTCTTTCAACCAGACCATAATTTTGAGATAACTCCTCAATAGACTCCGGAATATTTACATCTCCACTTCTTAAAATCAAAGATTCAGAATTTTTTAATTCTTGCTCTATAAAATAATACTCTTCTTTTCCTCCACCAACCAAAACATTATTAATTTCTTGTTCAGGAATAACTGTCTCAAAACATTCTTCTTCTTCAAAGCCCAGATAACCTTTTATTCCAGAACTAGGAACATCAGTACAATACTCAGTAGTTGTCTCTTCAAAAACAAGCGAAGATTCATCATACAAATAGACGCTAATTTCATAATTACCCTCGCTTAAAATAATTTCTTTTTGTTGAGGATAAGCCAAAGAAAAAGAAGATCTTTCTCCAACAAAATTTACAATAGCTCTTCCTGAATAAGGATTTCCATCCGAATAAAGTTCCAAATTCAAATTATATTCTTTATCTAAAATAACAACTACATCGCTTTGATCAATATCTGTGCTAACATAACTATCTTTGAAACCCTCACTAGAAATTTTAATATTTCCATTAACACATTGAGGGAAAAGTGCATTCAATTCTCCATTTTGAGTATTTCCAACATAACAATTAGCTCCAAAACATTGATAAGAAATCTCACCATTTACTGGATTCAAATCAGAATCATAAAGAGAAACAGTCATTTCATTATTTCTATATTCGCAAATATCAGTTTCTTCTCCCGCAACAGACATTCCTTCCTTTCCTTCTTTAGGCATATTCCTATCAATAATGACTGCAACTGGAAATTGAAAAGTTTCCCCAAAAGAACTAACTTGAACTAAAACAGGATATCTAACATTGTAAACAAAATGATAGGGGACATAACAGAATCCCAAAATTCCCAGCCCTTCTTGATTTCCTACGGGTTCAGCAACTAAAATATTGCTATCTGCATTAGTAACTTCAAATGTGCTTGGCCAAGATTCAGAAGTCAAAAAACTAATCTCTGAGTCCACAGGTAAATTCAGAGCAAAATAATCATCGTCCCTGCCATCATTTTTCAAAGAACCAATATTTGCAACCAATGCTTCTGAAAACTCCCTATAAAATTCATCAACATTCCAAAACATCGGGGAACAACTTAACTCAACACCATCAACAGGGGAATACAAATATAAAACATCAACAGAATAATTTTCCAAAAATGATTCATCTTTTTCTAATTCATAAACTTTTCTAGCATCCTTATACAAATTACCTAACAAAGAATCCACTTTAACAGAAAAATCATCCATTAAATAAACTCCCTCCTCGAAAGAAACAGTTAAATCCATATCAACTTCAACTTCAACACTTTGACCATTAATCTTTGTTTCTACCAAAGGATCTCCAATTTCTATATCATATCCTTGGTTTCTGTACACTTCAAAATTACAATTAACCAATTTATCTTCCAAATAGCTCTCCAATTGAAAATTCATATCTTCCAAACTAGGAATTTGTTCAACTTGAATATTATTTCCAGTTATATAATACCAGTAAGGAATTTCCACTCCCAAAAAATCCAACTCTGAAGAAAAAGGCATGTAATTTGATCCCGCAACAAAATCAGGGTTTTCAATATATCCTCCTTTAGATTCCAAAATTGAAATTCCAGTCAAAGTACCCCCCTCAATACAGTTCAAAAAAGCAGTTTGAATTGGAACAATATTTTCAGGTACTTCTTGTGCCACAATTCTTCCCCTAAATAAAAAAATTGAAAGGCCAACTACAACAATAATTATCGCTAAAATTACAAATATTGTCACCTGTCCTTTTTTACCCTTAAACATAAATAAAAAATGAAAAACATATATATAAAGATTTGTTTAAACCTCAATATACTATTCTTTTCTTTTTAGGTAATAAAAAATTTAAACCAGAAAATAAAAGTAAAAGTCCTCCAAAAACAACAATCCAATCATTAATATTTGCAATAAATTCTGGAACAGTCAATAAAGGGAATTTAAAATTAAGAAAATAAATTGCAAAAATGAAATAAACTAAAAAGAAGATAAGATTATTCCTCTTTTTTTTAAGTCGATGCTCTTTCATAAATAAAAAAGTAAAAAGAACTATATAAATTATTTCTTTCTCTTCTTTCCACCTCTGATTTTTCCCCAATTTTCTCCCAAATATTCTACTTCCAAAGAACCAATATTAATCTTTGACAAATACAACATTTCTTCAAATAATTTTCTTGGAATCAGTCGAGATTCAACAAAATAATTTTTCAAACTTGAATAATTAACATCTAAACCAAACTGTAAAAAACCCCTGAGACTAGGACAATTTAATTCATTTAATACTCGCTGAATAAATTTTCTCTGTTCGCCTTTTTTGAATTTCACCCTATCCATAAATTTTCAAAGAAAATATAGTTTAAATAACTGCGGGACCATAAGTATACAAAACTTTATAAACTGATTATTCAAAATAACAATATGAAATTACCAAAGGCAACAAAAAGATACTGTCCAAAATGTAAAAAAAAGACAGACCAAAAAATCAAAGTAGTAGGAACTGGTTTTTCAAGAGGAGTTATGACTCGTGGTGGTGGAAGAGCAAGAGCCAAATTAAGAGGTCTTGCTAGAGGGATTGGTAATTTGGGAAAATGGGGATCAAAACCTGCACAAGCAAAACATAAAAGAAAATCAAAAACAAGTAAAAAAACAAATATTTTGTATACTTGTCAAGTTTGTAAAAAATCAAAATATCATAAAAAAGGAAAAAGGGCAGGAAGAGTAATACAGGAATAAAATGGCAGCAGCAAAAAGAAAAAAAAGATTTTTCACAGTAGAAATGCCTTTAATTAAAAGGCAAACTCAACTTCAAGGATATGAAGCAAAAGATTTAGAAAACAGATATATCAAATATGATTTAACAAGAATTCTTAAAGGTAAATCAATGATTATGACATTCAAAACAAAACTTGAAGGAGAAGAATTATTAACTCTGCCAAAAGAATTGAGACTTATGCCTTACTATTTGAAAAGAATGGTTAGGAGAGGAACTAATTACATTGAAGATTCATTTTCAACTGAATGTGAAAATGCACAAATTAGAATAAAACCCTTTTTGGTAACTAGAAGAAAAGTTTCAAGAGCAGTTAGAAAAGCTCTAAGAAATAAAACAAAAGAAGAATTAATTGAATGGGCAAAAGAATCAGATACAGAAAGATTGTTTGAAGATGTCTTGAAAAACAAAATACAAAAAGAATTGAGTGTGAAATTAAAAAAAATATATCCCTTATCTTTATGTGAAATCAGAGTTATAAAAGTTGAAAAAGAAAAAGAAGAATCACAATAATCCTTCACAAAACTTTTAAAAAACTTGATTTCTAATAAAATTTACAAGCCTGTATAGCTCAGTGGTAGAGCGGCTGCCTTGTAAGCAGTAGGTCGGGAGTTCGAATCTCTCTACAGGCTTATTTTCTTTCGAACGAGCGAGCGCAATGGTCGGGTGAGCATCTTCTGAAATTTCCAATAAACGAACTTTGTGAGTTTTAAAAAAGATTTCACGGAGTGCGAATTGAGAGAATCTCTCTACAGGTTTTTTACGCTTCAATTTTTAGTAAAAAGAATAAGACAAAAATCTTTAATTTTTAGTCCAGACTTTCCCTATTTGCTTCCACCAAAAATCTTTTTCCTAAACAAAAAAAACAATCCAGCAAAAACAACAAGGGCAATGATTACCAAAAACCAATAACTTTGTTTTTCTAAATATTCAAAATCCTGTTCAAAATAATCTTCAACATTCACATTATAAAGAGTACGCAAAACCAAAGTGTATTTTCCTGGCTCAATGTCTAAACCTTCAAATTCTTCAAATAAAACTTTTTCAGTTTCAACAACTTCTTGAACATCTTTTCTATAAATTTGATTGCCCTTTGAATCATATATCATATATGTCAAATTAACGGGAGTTGGTTCACTTCCAAAACTTTCAAAAGTAACAATAACTCCAAACTCATCCAAATCATAAAAAGAAGAAGAATATAATTCAATCCTAATATCAAAAAGTTGTCTTAAAGAATAAAGCAAATTACTCAACTCTTTAATTTCAAAATTTTCAGAAAAAGAATTTTCATTTTCTCCATAAATTACTCTCAAAACAAAAACATATTCTCCCGAGGGTAAAGCTAATTCTTGTGCTTTTCTCGTATCCAAATTTCTTTCAATTTCCATATCCCCTTCAACTAAAACTCTTTCACCATCCGAATAAAGGAGATTATTTTCCTTATCAAATATTAAATAATTCAATTCTACAAATGCATCAAATTGACTTTGCTTTTGAAAATTGATAAAATAATTAACATCCCATAACCTGTAAAATGGTCCTTCCCCCAATTCAAAACTAACATTCAAATCAGGAACAATAACTTGGACAGAAGAATCTTCTTTCAAAACGCCAGTAAAAGGAATATACCCTGTTATTGAATTGTTCTCTCCAAAGATAGATCCAAAAAAAATAAAAGAAAAAAATAAAAGCCACAACAAAAAAAATCCCTGCCAAAATTTCATTTTCCTCCCCTTAGAGAATAAACTTTTGCCATCCCTACTTTTCTAACATTAACTTTTTTTCCTCCCTCTAATTTAGCAAGAGAAGTTCTAACAAATGAACGGGACAAACCAGTCATATTTACAATTTCAGTAATGGTCAAATTTTTCTTTTTTCTCAAAATAGAAACGATTTTGTTTATATTATCATCCATTTTATCATTAATAATATAAAATTAAAATCAAACTTATACTTAAACTAAAATACAAATATATTAGTATGATTATTCCCCAATAATACTCACCAAATATTTTCTAGAATCTTTATGTTTTCTAGGGCAAGGCCCATCAAATTCAGCAAAAATAATTCTTTGGTATTTTCCCAATTGTAATTTGCCTTTTCTCAAAATTAAAGAAAGAGAAGGGTTTGAACAAAAGAGAGATTTTAAATGACTGTGGCCATTTGGAGGTTCATCTTCTGGACAACCTTCCCGTTTATGGATATCATCATGACGATATTTTCCAACTACGAAAGGATATTCTTCATAAAGTGCAGACTTTAAATCATACTTAATCAACCTTTCCTCAAACTCATTCAAATAAATTCCAACAGTTGTATGTAGCGGTTGAATTAAAACATGCCCATCAAAAATTTTAGATTCCAAAACTGATTTTTTTATTTTATTTGTTATATCAAAAAATTCAATCATTTCTTTTGTTTCAATTTCATATTCTTTCAGATAAGAATTCATAAAAAGAAAGATATTGAAAAAAATTTAATTTTAACCAATTAAAAAGGATATAAAATAAAAAATAGTTTAATTTTTTAGTAAAAAAATACCCCAATTAAAAATTTTTTATCCATTTTATCAAAAAAAATACAATAATTTTGAAAAATATATCCATTTATGAAAGGGGGTGAAAACTTTATCAATCTATTTCGCTCAGCAAGAATTGAACGAATATTTCCATCCATATCATTAATAATTTTTGCTAGCGCTCTCATGGGTGAAATAAAAAAAGAGATATATCTCTTGGCAATATGTGCCGCCTTACTTTATGCCCCTGGAGGAATTTTAAATGCACTCAAAGATAAAGATTACATTTTGCCCCCTTTCTCTAAAATATTTGTATTTCTTTTGCCTGCAATAGCTCTAATTATCTCTTTTCAAAATAAATTCTTGTTTCTTGCATGTATTTCTTGGATTATATTTGGATATACCTATAATGTTTTTTCAAGGAAAACCCTTTTTTTAGATAATACTCTAATTTGTATTACCCATCATTTCATACCAGTATTTTTTTCGTTAATTCTTTTAGGGGAATTATTCACAAATTCGCTCTGGATTGGGAGTTATGTATATCTAGTTTTCTGGTTTTTAGCACCAATAAAAAATTTAAATGGAATTAAAAAAGATATAAAATTAAAATATAAAACTTTGCCTTCCACATATGAAAACGGGAAAAAAATAACTTTTCTTTTGTATTATTTTTCCTTTGTAATGATGTTGCCCGCATATTTCATCTTTGAATTAAATATAATTTATATTATTTTTCTAGTAGTTTTATTTCTATTATTTTTAATAACAAAAAAAATCGTAGAAAAAGAAAATTACGAGGCAATGTTAAATGTTGCGAGATTAATAATATCTTTATTCGGATTTGCAATCACAATTTCAATCGCCACCAACCCAAAAATAATAATTCTAGGAGCAATTATAATTTTCTTCTTTTTTGGAAATTTAATAAAAATTTTAATAAGAAACTAATTAATTTTTTCATACAAAAAATATTCTCTATTTCCTACAAAATAATTTTTATCAAAATTAAAAGAATATTTATTATCATAAAAATAATCAACAAAACCGTTAATAAAAGATTTTAAATAATATAATCCAAACTCAGTAAAAATTGGATTTAAAAAATCTATTCTAATTTTTTCTCCTTTCTGTTTAAAATAAATTTCTCCAAAACCTAAAGCAGAAATAATATTTCTAAAAAATTTCATTTTTTTATTTTTTTCTTTTATTTCTTTGAATAGTTCTTCACAAAGTTCCAAAACAAATTTAACAGTAGATTCTCTAAATAATTCTCCTTCTCCTATGTCAAAATAATTTTTAGCAATAATTTCAACCAAACTCATTTCAGTAGGAAGTAAACTATGTTTTCCAAAATAAAATTTTTTTCCTTCATCCAACTGTATAATCTTAAACTTTAACAAATCAGAAAAAGAATATAGCCGAGAATTAATCCCATTATGTTGAAAAAAATTTAACCTATATTTTGTATTAACTTTTAGTGAAAATATATTTGGAGAATATTTTTTTGGAAATTTTTTATCAACAACAATTTTGCCTTCATCAGACAATTCATCATAAAATCCTCTAGCTTCAATATTTTCTTTTGTTAGAAAAGTTAAAACTCCCGCAATAATTCCCTCCATATATGAAGTATTGTGTGTTTTTCTAGTTATAATATTATTATTTCCCCAAAAAATATAACTTCCTTTTGAAATATCATACTTTAAATTTTTACAAAAACCCATCCCAATCATATTAAACATTGCTTGAAAATATTTTAGTGCCAAAGGGATTTTTGTGAAAGGAAATTCTAACAAACCATTGAATAAAAAATACCTTATCCCCAAATCCTTTCCCAAGCGATACCAAAGATCCTCTGTTTTTTTATCGCCCAATTTCAAAAGAGTATCAAAATACAAATTAACATAAAAATCTTCAAAAGTATAAACTATTCTCATTTTATGTGCCTTAGAATTTAAATTACTAAAATTCTTACTCACAATTAATCCTGGCCTATCTATTATCAAAACCTTTGGAAAAACAAAGTTTTTGAAAAAATATTTCTTTATATCCAATTTGCCCCCTTAAAAAAGAAGATTTATTCTTCTATTTGAATACCTGAATCGGTAATGTCATATCCCTTACTTTCCTTATATTGACTCGTCCATCTCATTTTAGGAATAAAAATTCTTCTTTCAATAATCCCAATATCTAAATAATCCAATTTAATCAGTCCATCAACCAAATAGGGAATATTGTAATCAAAATTCATCAGACTACTTTCATGTTTTTCTAAAATAAGAAGGACATTTAGATTATCTTTCCTCAAATATGAAAAAGAAGAATTAATCATCTTTCTAACATTAGAATTCAATTCCTCAATTGAGCATCTTTCTAGAGAATCAAAAAAACAATTAAAACTATCTATAACTAAACGCTGAATATTTTTATCATCATAAACTTTTTCCAATAATTCTAAATTAATTTTTTCATATTCTGAATAATTAAAACATTTTATAACAATCAAACCTTTTTTTTCAAATTTATAAAACTCTTCAGAAAAAGAAAAACCCTCAATCATATTATCCACATTTTTTCTAGGTTCTTCCAGACAAACATAAACTCCTTTCTGACCTTTTCTTGCACCTTCTAATAAAAAATGAATTGCAAAAATAGATTTTCCAACTCCAGGTGGACCAGAAATACCTACCACACTACCTTTAGGCAAACCGCCTTCAATCATTTCATCAATTTTTTTTATTCCTGTCTCTTCACGTTTCATTTTACAAACTAATTTTATCAACCATATAAATAAAAACAATCCTAGAATCCGTATCTATTCTTTGACATTTAACTTTTTCATTAAATGTCAAATTTTCCCTTAATTCTCTAGGAATCAAGAAATATTTGGTCGCTTCATTAGTCCCCCTTTGACTTAAATTAGTTTTAATTTCTGCAGCATCTTCAGAAAATAAATGAATATTCTTAATATGTCCCTTAAGTTTCAAAGATTCTTCATAATCCATTTGAACTTCTATAATCACCTTATCATCCTTAGCAGTTTTTATTCCAATTATTGAACCCATATTGTTTATAATATCCCAAAGTTTAAAAAATGTACTTTTTTCTTTAATAATGTAATCAAAAGCTAAATATATAAATAATATTTAACTTAATGGATAAATATTGAGATAAAATACCAAAAAAATATAACAAGATGGGGCAAATAATAAACTCTAAAATAGCTGCAAACAAAAAAGTAATAATGAAAGTAATGTTGGATCAAGATGAAGTGTCAAATTTAAAGGGCCATCTAAAAAATATCCATGTGTTTAATTCTGATTTATGTCAACACAATTCCCAAATAAACACAAGAGGAAATAATGGTGTAACAAAATATTTCAAAATTCCATTAAGCATAAGATCAAGAAAAAAACATAACGGAAAACTCAATTATCAAAAAATTGACACTCCGGGAAAAATATTTTATATTTACACTTTAGAAAAAGAACCAGAAAAAACTGAAGAAAAAAATAAAAAATAATTCTAGTTTATCAAATCTACTTGAATTTTACAGCAGTTCCATAGGCAACTATTATGCGAAGCGACTGTGTCGGCGAGCATCCGATTTATCGGTTTGTAAAAACTATG
>CAYSCL010000012.1:3752-7081 GCA_964429545.1 Candidatus Woesearchaeota archaeon | reverse complement strand
CGGTTTGTAAAAACTATGCGAAGCGACTGTGTCGGCGAGCATCCGATTTATCGGTTTGTAAAAACTATGCGAAGCGACTGTGTCGGCGAGCATCCGATTTATCGGTGGTTGCTAAACTTATTTGAATTTGACAGCAGTTCCATAGGCAACCATTTCAGAAGCGCCATTCATAATCATTGAAGTTGAAAATTCCATAGAAATTATTCCATCGGCCCCCATCTTAATTGCATCATTAACCATTCTATTATATGCTTCATCCCTTGCATCATTTGCCATTTCAGTATAAGTTTTAATTTCTCCTCCAATAAAATTCTTAAATGCAGCACCTATATCTCTGGCAAAATTTCTAGAACGAACTGTACTTCCTTTAACAACACCTAAAACTTCCACAATCTTCTTTCCAGGAATTTCAAAACCAGTAGTCACAACAATTTTTTTGTTTTTCATTTTGATTTTCCTCCTTTGTAATTTATTTGTTCAATCAGATCTTCATTTTTATTAAAAATAATTATTAAACCAACAATAGAAATCAAAAACCCAATAATAATTGAAGCCAAAGAATCATCTCCCTTAAAAGAAAGAAAACCCATTGCACTTACAAAAATACCCAAAACTAAAACAACCAAACCAGTCAAACTTCTCTTTTCCATAAATAAAAAAATAAAAACTAATTAATAAACTTAATTATTTCGAATTGATCAAGATCAAATAAGAAACAACTAAGCTAAATGACTGTATCTATAAACTTCCAATTTATCTGTTTTAAAAAATTACCATTTAGCAATATTTTCTCGAAAAACTTCAACCCATCCCTCAACAGTGTCCAAAATTATTTTCCTTATCTTATCTTTATCTTTAATACGATAAGTAAATAAATAGCCACCAATGGTTTGATTTATTTGTCCCCGAGTAACAAGATTCTTCTCATGTAATTTTTTGACACTTCTTTGAATAGTTGACTTATCTAATTTCAAAGCCTTAGCAAGTTCATCAGTAGTAAACTGTTTGCCCTTTTCAATGAAAAATTTTAAAAGCCTAAACTCAGATTTACTCAAACCCAAGCTACACTTAATAACTTCTTCAATATCAAATTTTTTACATGCAAAGTCTATCATTTTTTATTCTCTTTCTAAAATTTCATTGATTTTAGCTCGAAGTTGGTCTTCACCCATAAATCCAACAATTCTTCCAATTTCTTTTTGACCTTTCACAATAACCAATGCAGGAATACCTTGAATCCCGAATTTCATTGCAAGCCCTTCTTCAGCTTGAGTATCAAGTTTCATAAATTTCAACTTGTTTTCGTACTCTTCGCTAAGACTTGCGAAAACCGGTTTCATCATTTGACAAGGCCCACACCAATCAGCATAAAAATCAATTATGACTGGAGTTTCTGAATCCACAATTTCTTCTTCGAAATTATTCAATGTTAAATCTTTAACCGCCATGTTTATTTTCCTCAAATTTAATTACTGTGACATATCTGCAGTACTTTATAAACTCTATCAAGAACTGCTGGATAAACAATAATTTTTACATTACAATATATGAAATATTTTTCATGTATTTAAATGTTTCTTTTATATTTTTACAGAATAGTTTAAATATTTTTGAAAAAAATTTCACTTCTCCATACTCTCAGCAACATTATCTTCTAAAAAAATCTTCGCAATAGGTTTAGGTAAATTAGCGAACTGGCCAACCTCAAAAGGACCATATTTTTCCCCATCAGAAGCTAAAAATTCATCAACATCCTCTAAAAAAACAATCAAATCATTATTTTGATCAGCATCATCCTGGGCACCATTTAATAATTCATTTAATTTTTTGTCAGAACCTTCAATACATTTCATAAGTTCTTCAAACAGTCCCTTTTCAATCAAAAGCATATTGTCAAAATCTTGTTTACTAATTCCAGTTTCAGAAGCAATCAAAACAAGGTTCAATATTTTTTTTCTTCTACGCCTCAAAAGTTCTTGAAATAGGGTAATTGCATTTTCAAGTTGTTTTTTAGTTTTCAACAAAACATCAGAAAAAACATCTCCTTCTTTAGAAGCAGCCTCTTTTTTTTCCTTCATATACTTTGCAACATCTTTAACAAAGCTTTTGGGAATTGGTTGTAAACTCTCAGAATATCTTTCTTTTTTGGCTGCCTCATAAATATCTTTATACGTAATCATATCATAAAAAAAGCAAATCCCCTTTTAATTATTATTGTCCTACTAAGCGATAAAAACACATCCCAAAAGTTAAAAATACTCTTGACTTAATTCTTTCATGAAAAAGGTAATATTAATAATAAGGGATGGCTGGGGGCATAGAAAATCTAAAAAAAATAATGCCTTAGCAAATTCTAAAACCCCCTATGCAGATTATTTAATGAAAAACTACCCAAACACACTTCTTAATGCACATGATGGAGCAGTGGGGCTTCCAAAAAAATACCAAGGAAATTCAGAAGTCGGACACATGACCCTTGGATCAGGAAGAATAATAGAACAATCATTAATGAGAATAAATAAATCAATAAAAGACAAATCATTTTTCAAAAAAAAGGAATTCATAAAAGCAATTTCCAATGCTAAAAAAAACAAATCTTCACTACACATAATAGGCTTAATACAAGAAGAAGGAGTTCATGCTCACCTAAATCATCTTTTTGCATTATTGGACTTATGTAAAAAAGAAAATTTCCAAGATGTAAATCTCCATTTAATTACAGATGGGAGAGATTCCCCAGTAAATAAAGGAATAAAATACTTAAAAAAAATAAAAGAAAAAATAAAAAAAATTGGATTTGGAAAAATACAAACAATTTCTGGAAGATTTTATGCAATGGATAGAGATAAAAGATGGGACAGGACAAAAAAAGCATATGATGCCATTGCTCTAGGAAAATCAAAAATAAAATTCAAAGATGCAAAAAAAACTATTCAAGAAAGCTATAACAAAAAAATAACAGATGAATTTATAATTCCCAGAATAAAAGAGGGTTATTCTGGAATCACCAACAAAGATTCAGTAATTTTTTATAATTATAGAACAGATAGAGCAAGGCAATTAACACGGGCTATGTCTGACACAAAATTTACCCATTTCAAAAGAAAAAGAATTAATGCGTTATATGTTTCAATGACAGAATATTATCGGCCAATAAAAACATTAGTTGCATTTTACGAACCAGAAATAAAAAATAACCTAGGAAAAACAATTGAAAAAAATAAATTAAAACAATTAAGAATTTCAGAAACTGAAAAATATGCACATATTACATTTTTCTTTAATTCCCAAATAGAAAAACCAAATAAAGGAGAAGATAGAATCATAAT
>CAYSCL010000012.1:0-3652 GCA_964429545.1 Candidatus Woesearchaeota archaeon | reverse complement strand
CACGGAAATGCTGAAGATCAAAGACCTGGGTGGGAAACATCACATACAATAAACCAAATTCCAGCAATATTGGTTTCAAATAATATAAAATTAATCAATTCGAAATTAAAAAAGAACAAAGGACTTCAAGATATTGCTCCAACAATTTTAGAATTATTAAAAATTAATAAACCAAAAGAAATGACTGGTGAAAGTTTGATAAAATAATCATTTATTCCCAACAACATAACTATCAAAATTCATCAAAAGTTCCAAATCCTCTTTTTGAGGCATAAAATCTTCTTCGGCAATTTTTTCCAGGTTACAATAATAAATGTTTCCCAAAGTATCTGAGAAAATTGAACCATATTTTTCTTTATTTACAGGGTAATGTAATTTCACAGCCTCTCCTTTTCCAATTAAAGATTCCATAGTTTTTCCATCAATTGTCTTGTATAAGTCATCTTCAAAATGGAACCATTCTTCTTGGAACTCGCCATCCCTAGATAAATAAATTTTTAATTTTTTGTAATTTTCCTCAGGCAATTCATCTGGAACAAAATGAGTTATATAATATTCTTTATCAGGAAACATGAAATAATAGAACAATCAAAATTTATAAAAATTTATATTTAAAAAAGTAAAACGCCTAAACCTGCTAAAAGAATCAATAAAAATATTCCAAGGATAATTTTACCAAATTTCTTATCTCCTAAAAAATAAGCCATTCCTGCTTTAACTAAAGTGTTTGAAGCTGTTGCCAAAATAATAGCAGTAGTGGCAACAAAATTGGATACTTCTCCAGCCTTACTCAAACTAGCCATAGATAAAGTAATAGCATCTACATCTGCAAGTCCCGATAAAACACTGGTTGCATAAATTCCTACATGCCCAAAAATAAGTTGGGTTAATTTGGAAACAAATAAAACCAATAAGAAAAACAAACCAAATTTCAAAGCAGGCTTTAATGCAAAAGGTTGCTCAATTTCAATTTCTTTGGCTTTTTTCTTCGTATCTTTTTTTCTTTTATAAAAAATAAAAGCAATACTTAAACCCGCAACTGCCATAGAAATCATAGGCAAAAACAAAATACCTAATAAAGAGCTATTTACAACTGCTACCTCAAAAATTATTCTAACAAACATAACTGAAGCAGCAATAACTGTAGCCAAAATAAAAGGGGAAAATGATTTTTGTTTTTTACTCTCGCCTGCCATAGATAAAGTAACTGCAGTAGAAGAAACCAATCCCCCCACAAAACCTAAAACCCCATACCCTTTTTTAGAGCCAATCATTTTAACCAAAAAATAACCTAAAAAATTAATTGCTGCAATAAAAACAACCATTAACCAAATATGATAGGGATTAAACACATTCAATTGCATCAAAACATTTGGATTAATATTCAAACCTAATAATAAATCTCCAAAACCCGGAATATCCAAAGGAGAATAATTTTTGTTTGGTAAAATTGGCAAAACTACTAATGAGATCAGTGCAAATTTAACTACCGCATAAAGTTCCTTTCCCTTCATTTTTTTTGCAATTTTATGCAATCTTTCTTTAAATGTTAAAAAAGCAGCAATTAAAATCCCAAATATAACTGCTAATTGAACATAACCGGTTACACACATAACTCCCAAAATATAACTCATAATTGCACTAACTTCTGTAGTTGCAGAAGTTATATTATCATGAATATAAGTTAAAACATACGAAATCAAAGTCAATAGAAAAATGCCTGCAAATCCAATAATTACTAACAAAGAATTAACATCTCCCCCCAAATATCCTAAAATAGCTCCAAAAAAAGTAATTAAAATGAATGTTCTGAATCCTGCGAATTTTTTGAGATGTTCTTTCTGCTGAGTATACTCTCTCTGAAGCCCAATTAAGGCCCCGAGGAAAATTGCAACAACAAAATTGAAAACCTCCATGAATAATTATAAGAAAAAAACTATTTAAACGTTTAGAATCTAGTCATTTTATGTTTGGAAAACTAAAAAACAAATTAAAAGATTGGGTAAAAAAAGTTTCGCATGTAGAAGAAACTGAAGAAGAAATTGAAGAAGAAATAATTGAAAAACCAAAAAAAGAAAGGAAGAAAGAAGAAAAAAAGAAACCAGAAAAAAAATCAAAAGAAAAAGAGGAGAAAAAAATAAAAAAGAAAACAAAAGAAAAAGAACTTCCAGAAGATATTGATAATCAACTTAAAAAAGAAGTAGAAAAAGAAAAATACCAAGAACCAGCAAGAAAGTTTCAAGATGAAACAGAAGCAAAAACATTGGTCCCCCCACAATTTAAGCAATCAATACCGGATGCAGAAAAAACAATAAAAAATCTTGAAGAAACAAAAGAAAAAAAACCAAAAGAAAAAAAATCATTCTTCAAAAAATTAGTTTCAAAAACAAAATCGATATCTAGTGAAGAATTCAATGATTATGCTGAAGATTTAGAAATGATTCTTTTAGAAAATAATGTTGCACTAGAAGTTGCAGAAAAAATAATTGAAGAATTAAAAGAAAGGATTGTCGGTTTAGAATTAACAAAAAAAGAAATTGAAGAAACTATCATTGAATCATTAAAAGAAATAATTGAAAAAGTTTTGGTAGAGCCGTTTGATTTAATTAAAGAAATAAAAAAGAAAAAAGAACCATATGTGATTTTATTTTGTGGAATTAATGGAACAGGAAAAACAACACACATTGCAAAAATAGCAAAAATGCTAAAAGAAAAAAATATAACTTCAGTTCTTGCAGCAGGAGATACATTTAGAGCAGCAGCGAAAGAACAATTAACAGAGCATGGAAAAAAATTAGGGATAAAAGTAATCTCCCACGATTCAGGAACAGATCCTGCAGCAGTTGGATTTGATGCAGTAAAATATGCAGAAAAAAATAATGTCGATGTTGTTTTAATTGACACAGCAGGAAGAATACATACAGCAACAAATTTGATTAGAGAGATGGACAAAATAAAAAGAGTTACAAATCCCGACAGGACAATTTTTGTAGGAGAATCAATAACAGGAAATGATGCAACAGATCAAGTAAAAGCATTCAATGAGAATATTGGAATTGACGGAATAATCCTAAGTAAAGCCGACATAGATGAAAAAGGCGGAACAGCACTAAGTGTAGGCTACACAACCAACAAACCAATTCTTTTCCTCGGAACAGGGCAAAAATACGAAGACATAGAACAATTCGACAAAAAGAAATTCATTGAAAAATTAGGATTTGATGAAGAATAACTACTCTTCTGATTTTTTATGTGAAAATTCAAGAAAATCATGCATCTTCTCATTAAAATTATTTGAATAATTTTTTTTAAATTTATTAATATCAAAATTTATTTCTTTTTTAGATAAGTAATTAATAGAACAATAAAGATTAGTCTTCAAAACAGGATTATAAACATCTTCCCATTTACTAAAACCATCCTCTATTCTTTCTTCAGAATGGCTAAAACCAGTATTTATATTAGAAAAAAATTGTCTAGAAATAATTTCACCTTTTGAATCTGTAATTCTTTTATAAACATCATTTATTAATTTTTCATTATAATCCATGTTTGAATCATCAAGAGAAAAAATTTTCTCTCTCAATTTCCTTTTATTAAAAAATTCCATTATATTTCAAAATTAAAATCAATTTAAAAAAATATATGTAAT
>CAYSCL010000011.1:0-24894 GCA_964429545.1 Candidatus Woesearchaeota archaeon | reverse complement strand
TTTGGGGAACTATTGTGTGTGGATTACTTAGTTTAATTTTGTATAGGATTAGTTTGATTATTTAAGAATAAATTTATGAATGCCTTGAGTACATTTATAATCAAATTCAAATTTGTCTTTAATTTTCCCTTCTTTTTCTAAATTTTTTAAATCAGGATTATTCAATATTTTTTCTCTAACACATTTTTCCAGACTTTTATCTGTATTGCAATAAAATATTGAATTACTAGGAGAATTTACTTTGATTCCCAGCCTTAAAGCTATATTTGCAGAATAAGCTATGCAACCATCAGCGTATGAACCAATCATAGTTAATTCATCAAAATTTTTATAATTATTAAAAAGAAATTCTGTTGCATCAATATCTGATTTGAACGTTTGAATATTATTTTCTTTCACATAATCAATTAATTTTGATAATTTTTCTTTATCAAAACGAAAATCAGGGGGATCCAGAAGGTGCCCAGACATCCAACCAATTGCAATTGTTTTCATAATTTTTTGAAAAATATTGTTTATTTAAGATTTATTGTGATTGAATAATCTCTCAAAATTCCCTTCAATAATTTTTTCAACTTCTTTTTCTGTTGTTTGCAAAATTTCAGAAATCTTTTTTATTGATTCAGAGATGAATGCTGGTTCGTTTTGTTTTTCTTTGAAGGGTGAAAGGTAGGGGGAATCTGTTTCTGTTAGAATTTGTTTTTTTGGAACAATTGTTAACATTTTTTGAAAGTGTTCTGCCCTTACAACATTTGTTGGTATTGAGAAATAATATCCCAAATCCATTGCCCTTTTTACTAATTTGAAATTTCCACTGAAACAATGTAAAATTATTTTTGAATAATTGAATTCTTCTAAGATGTCAATCACTTCTTTTTCTGCTTTTCTTGTGTGAATTATTGCTGGGATGTTTAGTTTTTTTGCTAATTCTAGTTGTTGTTTGAAAATCTCTTTTTGTAATTGTTTATCGGGCAATGCATGGGAAAAATCCATTCCTATTTCGCCAATTGCTATTACTTGTGATTTATTTTCTTCGATAAGTTTTGAGAGAAGCATGAAATCATTTGAACTAAGATTGTCTTCTGGATATAATCCTGCAGCCCATTTTATTTTTGAATATTTTTTAGAAAGTTCCAAATTTTTTTTATTTGATTTTATGTTTACAGAATTTGTTATGACTAATGAAATATTGGGATTAGATTGTATTTCTTCTAATTTACTTTCTGGGAGAAAATCTAAATGGGCATGGGTGTCTATTATCATAATTAGAAAAAGCTTGTTGAGTTTTTAGGAGTTTTGATTATATAAATCCTTAAAAATTAATAATTTCAAATTTTAATATGAATAAAAAAATAACTGGTTATCATTATACAAATGAAAAAGCATTCAATTCTATGAAAACCCCTGGAATTGAAGGATATTTAACTTTTGGATTTGATAATTTTTCAGGATTAATTCCAAGTAAAAGATTTATTAATTTGAGTTGGGCAAATGGGTTACCTAAAAAAGCCCATGAAAGTGTAATTGAGAGTTTATTGGAATCAGAACCAAATAGTTGGATGAGAAATAAAGATTTTCCAAATTTGTGGAAATATTTAATGCACGACATTTGTAAAGAGGAGAAAGTTATTCTTTTAAGTTTTGAATTGAATAAAAATGACAAAGCATATATTGTTGAAAGGTCACATATTGAAAGAGAGTTGTATAAAGAATCAAAAGGATTGGGAAAAATGACAGAAGAATCACTCAATCAAGCCTCAAAAAAATATTGGAAATCAAGAGTTCCTGTTTTTGACTACAAAGGAAATTATGAATTGCCTCAATTGACAATTTGGTCTGGAATTGAATTTGAAAGGTTAAAAATTGAATGGGTAAAATCACATGATGAAGTTTGGCAAAAAGTTTTGAAAGAAAATTCATATTAATTAAATAAAAACTGTATAAGCCACACAACCAATAATTACTATTGAAGCTACGATATTTTTCCAAGTCAATTTTTCTTTTAAGAATTTCCAAGCTATTATGTAAACAAAAATTGGTGCGAGCATCAAGATAAGTGTTGTTTCGGCAATTCCTAATAAAGAGTATCCAAAATAAATTACTAGCCTATAAATTACCCAAAGGAAAGAAGCTAAGATTACTTGAAGTTTTGTTTTTGAATCTAAATTTTCTAAAAGATTTGGTCTAAATATTATTAGTGTTCCAATTAATACTAAGAAACTTCTTGCAAAGTAAAAAGTAATTGGAGAATAAAAATCAAGGATTAATTTTGAAAAAACAAGTTCAAGTGCATAAAAAAAACTACCAATTAGTGCAAAAACAAAATATTTACTGAAATTTAAATGGTGTTTTTTTAAATGTGAAAAAATTAAAGCAATTGCAGCTATAATTGCGGGAATTAATGCATGGAAATTTCTTTCATAAATTGCTGGACTAATAACATAACTAAAAACCAATGCTAAAACAACCACAAATAATGGTTCAGTCATTTTTGCTGGTTCAAGTTTTGAAAGCTTTTGCCATTTCATTGAAGTAAAAGTAAACCAATTTGCAACTATTGAAATTATTCCTATTCCCAAAAGAATTAATAAATTTTTCACTGAAAGTGCTTCTGCATCTAGTTTCCAGAAAAAGAATAAAAGAGGAATTAGAAAAAAACAAATTCCAATGAATTGTAGCGCTTGGTATTGTTTTGTTTTTATTATGTCTTTCATTAATACAAATCTTTCTGTAATTTCAGCCATTGCTTTTGACATTGCGCCTAGAATTGGAAATAAAATCATCTTATCACCTCAAAAATAAAAGAAAAGATAGTTTAAAAATATGTTCTGAAGAATAACAATAATTAATAATATGCAAAATTAAATTATTTTATGGATGAAGACTTTATTGATGAGCCAGAGGATAAAATTAGGAAGAGATTGATTCTTGATTTTGATGGTACAATTACAGATATTGAAAAAGAAACAGTGGAGTTTCAAGGAATGTATCCATTTATTTTATTTGAAAAATTAAATTTGAATCGAGAAAAAAACATTAAAAGATTCAATAAAATAAAAGAGGAATTAAAAGAAAATCAAACCAAAGGTTTTGAAATTTATGGAAGTGATGTTATGCCTGCTTCTTGTGACCCATATATTTTGACTCAGGCTGCTGGCCAACAGTTAGTTAAGGAACTTGCTTTGAAAATTGAGAATGAAGATGAATTATTGGTTGATTTATTTTTGGAGACCAGGAAGGAAGTTGGAAAAAAAGGAACTTTTTATCGTGAAGGGAAAGAAAGAACAAAAGAATTTTTGGACAAAGTTATGGAAGAATATGAAATTTGTTTTGTCACAAATGCTTCTTATGAAAAAGTTCAAAAACATCTGAAAGAACTGGGTGAAAAATATTTTCGAGGGATTAAAGTTTATGCAAATGCTGGAAAATTAATTATTGATAATGATTATAAAGAATTGCCAAAAAGTTTTTGTTCTGGAGGTTTTATTTCACCAAGAGAAGTTCTGCTTAGAAGAAAAAATTATCATCAAAAATTGGAATGGTTAATAGATGAAAAGGGATTTTATCCTTCCATTACTACTGTTGTTGGAGATATTTATGAATTGGATTTAGCTTTGCCAGATTACATGAAATTTGGAATTATTCAAATTGAAAATGGTTATTCTAAGGAGCATGAGAGAGAATATTTGGGGAATAGATTCGTTAAGAATTATAATGAGTTGGAAGCTTTGTTGTTGGATTAAATTTTTAAAGTGAAATGATATAATTGTTTTATGCGCTTGTAGTATAATGGTTAGTATATGACGTTGCCAACGTTGTGATCCGGGTTCGAACCCCGGCAGGCGCATTTTTTTTATTATAATAATTAATTTAAACCCTTAATTTAATTTTAAGATATGAATTATTTAGATATATTTTTGAAAGAAGCAGATAAACACCCAGAATTTAAAGAAGCTAAAGAAATTGTTGAAAAAAATTCTGAAGGAAATGTTTGGTTAATTGGAGGATTTGTTTATCGGAATATTGTTTCTGAGTTATATGGAACAGAAAAACCAAAAATTGATTTGGATTTTATTGTTGAAAAACCTATTAAAAAATTTAATTTACCTGAAGATTGGTTTATTTCTAAGAGCAGAATGGGAAGTCCAAAATTAGTTGGTCCAAATTTTGATATTGATTTTGTTCCATTAGATAATCTTTATTCTGTGAAAATGTTTAATTTGGAACCAACAATTGAAACTTTTCTTTCAACAACTCCTCTTAATGTGCAATCAATAGCTTATGACATGGATAATAATAAATTAATTGGAGAAAAGGGAATTTGGGCAATAAAAAATAAATTAATTATTCCAACAGAAAATAAACAAATTAGAGATTATGTAAAAGAAAAAAAGGAAATGCCTTTTTTAGATTATTTAAAAAAATATGCCCAAGAATTGAATTTTAATTATAATTTCTAAAAAATAAAAATCACCTCTTGAATCTCTTTTGACCCAGAACTACCTCTTCTGTGTCACCCTATCTTCTTCTTTGAGAATCGCTTCTTCCCCTAGAATCACTTCTTCTAGAATTATCTCTAGATTGGAATCTGCCTCTTGAATTTGAATTGTTATCTCTTGGGCCTCTTGATTGATTTCTGCCTCTTGAATCGTTTCTTCTTGGAGAACTGGATTGATTTCTTGATCTTGAATCACTCCTTCCTCGAGAATCATTTCTCCTTGAATCGTTTCTTCCTGAATCTCTCGATTGGAATCTGCCTCTTGAATTTGAATTGTTATCTCTTGGGCCTCTTGATTGATTTCTGCCTCTTGAATCGTTTCTTCCCCTTTCATTTGAATCTTTTGGGACGAAGCAATCACTACAGGAAACTCCTTTTCCTGTTGTTGGTTTGAATGGAACTTTGCATTTTTTCCCACATTTTTTACATACTGCATCAAATAATTGCCTATCATTTCTTCCCCGAGAATCATTTCCTCTTGGAGGTCTTGATTGATTTCTTTCACGAGGGTTTCTTCCCCGTGCTGAATCTAGGCCAGATCTAGATCTGGTCATCCCATTGGGACGCCCTCTTGAATTACTCATATTTCTTCTTCCATTATCTCTTATAATTTCTACTTTTTTCACATAAGGCAATTCCATTTCATCTATTTTCATTTTTTCATGATTTATTATATCCGAAAAAAATTCATAATCTCTTGATGCTAAAATACTAATTGCTTTCCCGTTTTCACCAGCCCTTGCTGTTCTTCCGATTCTGTGAATATAATCGGTTGGATCTCGCGGCAAATCATAATTGTAAACATGTGAGACTCCTTTTATGTCCAAACCTCTTGCTGCAACATCTGTACAAACGATTATTCCAACTCCGCCTTTACCATTGAATTCTTTCAAAACTCTTATTCTTTTTTTCTGATCCATTCCACCATGAATTGCTTTTGCATCAATTCCTAAATTATTTAAATTTGTTACAACAAAATCTGCGTTTCTCCTTGTTGAACAAAAAACCATTACCAAATGTGAATCTTCTTCTTTCAATAGGTGAACAAGTAATGAAAATTTCAACCCATCTGGAACATCATAATATATTTGTTTTAGTTTTGAATGGTCAACAAAAGATTCTACTGAAACTTCTTCTGGATTATTCATATATTTTTTAGAAATATAGTCTACATCTGCTGAAATTGTTGCTGAGAATAACATTGTTTGTCTTTTAGTTGGACATTCTCCAATTATTTTATCAACATCATGTATGAAACCCATGTCAAGCATCCTATCAAATTCATCTAGAATTAACATTTCAACTTTGTTTAATTGAAGGGTTTTTCTGTTTAAATGATCCAAGATTCTTCCAGGAGTACCTACAAGAACATCTGTACCTTTCATTTTTCTTATTTGCATATCAATATTAACTCCACCATAAACTGCAGTCACTTTTAGATTATCTTTTGAAAATTGTTTTATTGCTGCAGCCACTTGTTCTGCAAGTTCCCTTGTGGGTGTTAAAATCAGGGCTTTGACTTTTTTTTCTGGAGTTATTCTTTCAATAATTGCAGAAGAAAACGCTAAAGTTTTTCCGCTCCCTGTTTTTGAAGCTCCAATAACATCATTTCCTTTTAAGACTAAAGGGATTGTTTTTTCTTGAATTTCCGAGGGAGTATCAATTTTCATACTTGCCAGTGTTTTCAAGACTTCTTCGCTTAATCCTAATTTTCTAAATTTTTCCATTTTCATTTTAATAATATATCAAGAAGAGAATTTTCATCTAAACTATTTCTTATTACTTCAATTCATATTAATATCTGTTTATAAAACTATTCATTACTGATTAGTTGAAACAAAATTCTTGGATAAAAAGCTTTTTAAAATAAAGGCTCATCCTTGTATTATTCATATGGACCCGTGGTCTAGTGGTTATGACACCTCGTTTACACCGAGTAGATCGCAGGTTCGATTCCTGCCGGGTCCATATATTCAAAGAGTTTAAACAATGAAGATAGAAACAAAGAGATTAATTCTAAGAAAACCGAGATTAAGTGATGCAAAAGATATTGTGGAAGGTATTGGAGATATTGAAGTATCCAGAAATCTTTCTTCTGTTCCTTATCCTTATAAAAAGAAAGATGCAGAGAACTGGATAAAAAAGATAATTAAAAAGTGGAATAAAAAAGATCAAGAAGATTACACTTTTGGAATTGAACTAAAATCTGAAGGAAAATATATTGGGACTTTAGGAATCCATAACATTAACAAATCACATGGTTTTTGTAGAACTGGTTCATGGCTTAACAAAAAATATCATAGAAAAGGTTATATGACTGAAGCCAAAATTGCAATTAATGAATTTGCTTTTAATAAACTTAAAATGAGAAAAATGGAAACTGAAGCATTTACAGACAATAAAGCTAGTAATGTTACTCAAAAGGCAGTAGGATATAAACTTGAAGGTTGTAGAAAAAAACATCATTTCTCTAAAGCAACAGGAAAATTGCATGATGAAAATATATATGGTCTAATGAAAGAGGACTGGAAAAAAAATTTACCTAAACTTAAGAAACATTTGAAAGATAAAATTAAAAAGTTAGAGAAATAAATTTATTATTGCCAATTTCCGAAAACCCAAAATTTATATTGATGTTATTTAAGCCGAATAGATCGCAGGTTCTAATTCGCAAGCTCACTCCCGAGCTAACGCTTTGGGGTTCGTGAACATTGCTCACCTGCCTAAGGGTCCATATTTTTTTTTCTTTAGAATTTCTATGAAAAGATTAATTTTTTAGAAAACATTAAATAAGACTTTTTCTTGTTAATATAATGAAATTGACAAAAGAAGATCAAGAATTAATAAAAAAAGCAGAATCTATGGTTAATCCAAAAAATGTTGTTGGAGGGGAAATTAAAGAAGTTGGTTCAGCTTTAATAACTAAAAATGGAAAAATTTTTACTGGAGCAAATTTAGATCTATATACTGCAGTTGGATTTTGTGCTGAACGTTCTGCCATCTCCAATATGGTTTCCCACAGCAATGAAACGCGAATAAAAACAATTGTTGCTACAGGTTTTGGAAAAATTATGCCTCCTTGTGGATGTTGTAGAGAGATGATGGAATTAATTGACAAAAAAAATAGAGAAGAAACCTACATAATACTTTCAAAAAATAAAAAGCTTAAATTAAAAGAACTCTTACCTCATTCTTGGCTATAATTGTTGAAAAAATTATTACTTTCAAAATAACATTTAATGTGATTGTTTAATAAGATATATATTTCCTCTTTTTCATTTCCAAACTTTTATAAATCGCTGGTTTTTACTTTGGTTATGGTTGTGCCTAATCAAACTATTCCGGGAATGGATCTAAATAACAATTATTCTAAATCACCTATGCCAAAAGAAGATCCTGAATCTCAAAAGAAAAAATTTGAGAAAACAAAAAAGGAACTTGATAAAATCAAAGATTTCATTGTTAAAAAATACAAATTTATTCAAGCAATTGGGCTTTTGCCTCCACAAGCTATTCCAAAATTTATTGAAGAAGAAGAAGCTCCAGAAGAATCAAAAGACCACGTTCATTTGAGCATAATAGTTCCAGATAGCAAAATAAAAGAAGTTCCTAAAATTAAAACAGAAATAGTAAAAAAGATTACTGATTCTAAAGAAAAAGTTTGGGTCCACATTTTAACCCCTGCAGAAATTTGGGAAATTTGTTTTGATCAAAAGTTTGAATTGTCTGGAGCAATCTCTATGTCTTATCCACTATATGATAAAGGAATTTTGGGAGCATTGAGAGTTGCTGAAATTCACAAATCATTAGTTCTTCAAAAATTTGAAAAATATGTTGTTAGTTATGTTATTGGAGGAAGTTTAGTTAGGGGAGATGCGGAGAAAACTTCTGATGTTGATGTTTTTGTTATTATTAATGATACAGATGTTAAAAGAATGCCAAGAAGAGAATTATTGGAAAGACTAAGAGGAATTATCTATCAATATGTTGCTGAAGCCAGTCAAATTGCCGGAGTTCAAAACAAACTTGAACCGCAAATATATTTATTGACTGATTTTTGGGATGCTGTTAAAGATGCTCATCCTGTTATGTTTACTTTTATTAGAGATGGTGTTCCATTGTATGACCGTGGAACTTTCATGCCTTGGAAAGCTTTACTTAGAATGGGTAAACTTAAACCTTCTCCTGAAGCCATTGATATGTTTATGAGCATGGGGGATGGAGTTATCCCTAGAAGTAAAAAGACTTTGTTATCAGATATTTTTACAAATATTTTTTGGGGAGTTACTACTCCAGCTCAGGCGATTGCCATGCTTAATGGAAATCCTCCACCAAATGCAAAAAAAGAATTGGTTCCAATATTCAAGAAAGAATTTTTAGATAAAGGTATGCTTGAAAAGAAATATGTTGATTTCTTAGAAAAAATAATCAAAACTTGGAGGGACTATGAACATGAAAAGATTAAGGAAATTTCTGGGAAAGAAATTGATAAACTTTTGAAAGAAACTGAAGATTTTTTGGCTAGAATGAAAAAATTAAGAGAAGAGATTGAAAAGAAATATCAAGGTAAAACTATTGAGGCTTTGTTCAAAGATGTTCTTGAAGGTTTGAAAACTTTGATGGGTAAAAAATCTCAAGAGAAATTACTTGAAGAGTTTGAGAAAGTTTATGTTAAAGAAGGTAAATTTAGTAAACAACATTTGAGAATTTTGAAATCAATTATTGAGGCTAGAAATGAATATAAAAAAGGCAAATCTAATTCGCATAAAATTGACAGGGCAAGAAGGGATGCAGATATTTTAATTAGGGATATTGTTGAGTTTAACCAGAGAAAGGATTTGGTTTCAATTGAAAAAGGTAGGATGAGGTTAAAATTGAAGGACAAGATAGTTGAATTATTGAATGCAAATGGAAAAACTTTCTTGTTTGATGGTAAAATAATCAAACGTGTTGAAGATAAGATAGTTGATTCTTCCATGGAAGAAGTTGAGAAAGCAATGTCTGAACAAAAGAAAACTGAATTTGTTGAGTTTAATCCAGATATTTTCAAAGTTTTGAAAAAAGAGATTGGAAAATTTGAAATAATTCTTTAAGATGTTAGAAAAAAATAGTTCCAAAATTGTTGTTAGTAAATCTAAATTTTTTGGTTATTTATTTGAGATTGAAAGTTTAAATGATGTTAAAAAAATAATTGAAGAAATTTCTTTGGAAAATAAGAAATTTTGCCATATTTGTTATGGAGTTTATTTTGGAGATGAAGAAATTTTCAAAAATGATGGGGAAGTTGGACAACCAGGTAAAATTTTATTGAATTTATTAAAACAGAATAAATTGGACAAACATATTTTAGTTGTTGCAAGGATTTATGGAGGAGTTAAATTAGGTCCTGCGGGAGTTGGAAAAGCTTTCAAAAAATGTGGAGAAGAGTGTTTACTTCATTGAAGATAAATTAGAAAAAATATCAGTCAGATTTTTCCCATGTTCTTTTGCTTCTTCTAATTTTTTAGAAACAAAAGAATAGGTTCGGGGGTAAATTAAATATTTATTGAAAAAAGAGTTTTCTAATTCCATTTTTAATCCTTCTAGATAATCATTATCTTTTTCATTCAAGAATTTTTTTATCTCATTGTAATCTTTGGGCAAACTTCTTATTCCTCCCAAGTTCATAAATTTTGTATAAAGTGTGGACTTTTCATAATCAAATTTTGTTAAGATATTTGTGTTCATAAAAAAGTAAAGTGGTTAAACTATTTAATTCTTTCTGGAATTTTTTTCAATTTTTTTTATTTTCAAAATTTTTTTGATAAATATACTCATTAAAATCTTTTATTGAGAAATAATCTTTTGAGATTCTTGCACAAATTAAATCTTCTGGAAGAATTTCATCTTCTTTCACTAAATATTCTAATAGAGATGATTCTTTTTCTTTTTTTAGATTAAAATTACCTGGAAAAATATAATCTAATAATCCATAAAAATTATCAAATTTATCTTTTTCAACTTCATTTGAATATTTTTTGTAATCCTTGTATGCTTCTATTCCCAAGAGTTCTTTTTGTTTATATTCTGAAGCATTTGTCATTATTGATTTTATTGCTGCCATTAAAGTTAAAGGCAATGATTCGCCATATTTCAAAAATGCATAATAACCTATTTCATAAACTGATTCAATATCTTCTATTGATTTTGGAGGTTGCATAATAATTATGGGTTAACATATTATATAAGGATTTATTTAGGATTTTGCAATAATCATATAAACTCTATTTTTATTCTTTGAATATGAAATACTTATTTATTTTAGGTCGGAATATTGAATTATCCAAGGCTGAAGTTTTTTCTTATTTTGAAAAAGAAGGAAATCCTGTTTTGAATAGTGAATTGAAAGAAAATGGATTATTAATTGATATTGAAAATTCTATTGATCCACAAACAATTAGGTATTTTGGAGGAATTCTTGCAATTGGAGAAATTCTTGTCGAGAGTTCTTTTAATGAATTAGGTGGAAAAATTGATGAAAAAATGATTTATTTGGGAGAAAAAAATAAATTAACATATGTTATTTGGAATTTTTCTGATAACTATGAGTTTATCCAAGATTATTTGAAAAAAAGATTTAAGGAAGAGAAATTGAAAGCTACTGAGAAGCATTTGACTGGTTCAATTAAGATGCAGGGTGGAGAGGAAGCTGAAATTCCTTCTTCAAAACTTTTGGATGAAGAATATTTTTTGTTTGAAGGTGAAAACAAGGAATATTTTGGTAGAATTATTTCTCATTGTGATTATGAAGAATTGGAAAAAAGAGACATGGAAAAACCGGTTAGACGTGAATCATTGGCAATTGCTCCCAGACTGGCAAAAATAATGATTAATTTGGCTGGATTAAAAAATGGAGATAAGTTATTGGATCCTTTTTGTGGAGTTGGAACTGTTTTGCAGGAAGCTCTGTTACAAGGAATGACTGCTGTTGGGGTTGATAAAGACGAGAAAGCAATTAAAGGAGCCAGAGAAAATTTAAAATGGTTTGGTTTTTCGGAAAATGATTATTTGTTAATGAGTTTTGATTCTACAAAAGTTAACATTCCTGATGTTTCCGGTGTTGCAACTGAACCTGATTTGGGAGAAGTTTTGAAAAAAATTCCTACAAAGGAAAAAGCTGAAAGCACTTTGAAGAAGTTTGAAAAATTAATGGTTCAAGTTATTAATAATATTAAAGGAAATGTTGAAGGGAGGGTTGTTTTTACTTCTCCATATATTAGAATTGGCAAGAAAAGAGTAGAATGTGATATTGAAAACATTTGTTCTAGGACTGGATATAAATTAATTGGTAAGGGCATCCCTGAATTTCGAGAGAATCAAATTGTTGGTCGAATGATTTGGATTTTGGGGAAGATATAACGCAATCTTTATAAACTAATTTTATTGATAATCATTATGGTAACTGGTAAAGTTGTACAATTTAGACGTGGAAGACATACTTTAACTGAAAAGCACATGTTAATTGAGGTTGAAGGGATTGATTCTAAGGAAAAAGCAGCTGAATTAGTTGGAAAAGCTGTTGAATGGAAATCTCCAGCTGGTAAATTAATTAAAGGTAAAGTTTCTGGGGCCCATGGAAACAAGGGCGTTGTTCGTGCTATTTTTGAAAAAGGATTGCCTGGACAATCAATTGGAACTGATGTGGATATAAAATAAAATGGCAGCAATTAGAAAAGCAAACGCGTATTCAAAAAGAAAGGTTCTTCCAAATACAAGAATTTCTAAAAGAAGACAAAAGTCTTTTATCAAAGTAGTTCCTCCCCAAAAAATTGTTAAATTTGAAATGGGAAAAATTAGACAATATTTGAATGGGAAATTGCCCCATGTTTTGACTGTGACTTCTGCTGAAAAAGTTCAAATTAGACATAATGCATTTGAAGCTTGTAGACAGTATATTAATAAAAAAATTGAAAAGGAATTTAATGGGCAATATATGTTCAAGGTAGTCCCTTTCCCACATCATATTCAAAGAGAAAACAAAATGCTTACTGGTGCTGGTGCTGATCGTATGCAGACAGGTATGCAATTGGCTTTTGGTAAATCGGCAGGTAAAGCTGCAATTGTTAAAGAAGGCGGAAAAATTTTCATAATAGCTTTGCCAAATGAAAGAGCAGTTGCTTTTACAAGAAAAGTTATCAAACAAATCAAATCTAAATTGCCTGGAAAAATTAGAATTGATTATGAAAAAATTGAAGGTAAACCCAAACAATAATTGTTACTATTTCTAAATAACAACAAACAGAAAGTTTTATAAAGTTCAAAGTTATATATTTGTTATGGCAAAAGACGAAATAACTCCAGAGATGATTGATTTACAAAAGAAATTGTTCAATAATGATTTCATAAAAAATATCGCTTTATCAAAATTTGGAGATCAAACTGATAGATATGGTTCATTTGGAAAAGATAATTTGGAAAGAACATATATGAAAACTGCTAGCCAAGTTCCAAATCAAGAAGCATACGAAGTTCTTTTTGGAGAAGCCGTTCTAGGAGATAGTTCTATTACAAAAGAAAGATTAAAACAAAATGCATTAAAGGTGTGGAGTTCATCAATGGCTTATCAAAATACTAAAGACATTGCAGAAAAGATGGGAATAAAATCTATTGATGAAAAATATTCAAGTAAGATGATTTCAGAATTAGATGAAGAAATGCAAAAAACTGTTTCATCAACTTATTTGCAATATGAAATGACTGGATTAATGAAACAAGGATTGATGGATGAACAAAAAGCCATTACTAATGAATTGGAAAAAATTCTTTTTGAAAAGGAAGATAAAAAAGATTCGGAGAAAAAGAAATGAAAATAAATAAAGAGAGTGATTTAAAAAAATTGGTTGAAACTTTGGGAAAATTATCTATTGGAAAAAATGAAATTAATGGAAGAAAAGCATTTATTTTGGATATAAAAAATAATGAAGCCATTGTCTTGGAAAAATATTTAGGAAATTCTCTACAAAAAGTGAAATATTCTATTTCTGGAAATAATAAATTCTTGAAACCAACTGAAAATCCAGAAATAATTTATGAATTTCATAAAGATTTTGATTATTTTAGAAGTGTTTATGATGGAAGAATAACTGCTTAACCTTTAATTATATTTTCTACTAAATTAACCATTACTTTTAAGAATTCTTCAGCTCTTTGTTGCCACATATCTATTTCGACTCCTTTTAGGTCCGAAATTTCTTTGTGGTCAATTTTTTTATATAAATAATAAATATTTTTGTACCAAATTAGATATTTCATTTTTAGTAAACCTTTGTCAACAAATGCTTCTTTCAAATCAGTTATTACATGTTCTGGAGAGGGCGGGAAATAATTAGTGGCTATTAATGCTGCGTGTGCTGAATCAACCATTGACCAATAAACTCCATCAATTGCTGCTAGTTCTGCGGCTTTACTCCTTGCAATATGGCCTGGTGCCCTTTGGATACATTGATAAATTGCTTCTGGTGTGCCTTTTACTTTTCCACGCAATAATAAAAATTTCAAAGGTTCAAAAAATCCCCCATGATCCAAAATTGCAAAACCGTGTCTAAGAACATTTAAGACAACTGGGTCTCCTTTAAGCAAATCATCCCACCAAGTGCTCAATTTTATTGTATTCACGTGTATGCTTCCTTTGTAAGGATTCATTTGCAATATCTTATCTAATTCTTCTCTATACCAAGCAATTAATTCTTGATCCCAATTTAGAGAAACATCATCGATTACAATAATTATATCAATGTCTGAACCAGGCTTCGCTTCCTTTTTTTCTACAGAACCAAAAAGAATTATTGATTTTATTATTTTGTCGAATTTTTGATAAGTTTTTATTGCAAAATCTGTTGCGATTTCATGATCTGTTTCCAACTTTAAAGTTTTGATATTTTTAGAAGTATTTTTTACACCTTTCTTTTTTTTAGTTTTTTCAGCACCCTTTGGTGTTGATTTCTTTTTTTTCACCATCTTTTTCTAATCAAATTAAGAGATTTAACTTTTTAAAATTGTGGTTTTTGTTTAATATCCTCCACCGCCCATTCTACCTTGGCCTGTTTGTCCTCTTGCACCACCCAAACTTTGTGGAAGCTGTGAAAAACCTGCACCAAATGTTTGATAATGCGTGTCTGGGAGCATCATTCCGTAACCTTCCATATAACTTTGTTGAAATCCCCCTGTTTGTGCCCAAGTTGGTCCGCTGCTAGTTGAATAAATTTGTGAGCCAACTGCTCCCAAAATTTCTTGAAAAGGATTTGATTTAAAATGTTGGAACCATCCTCCCACCTCATTAATTTTTCTTGCTCTTTCTCCTTCATCACCTAATGCTTCTAATAATGCTTGGACTGGAACATTTCCCATTCCAATTGGAAGATGTGTGTCTGAATATCCAAAATTGTCTGTTATATGTACATGTTTCACATGCTTTCTAATTTCTTCTGCTTCTTTCACTAAATGCTCATCTTTAAATCCATGCCCTTTTGAAATATTCAAATGTCCAACATCAAAAGTAACTCCTATTAATCTTTTTGCAGCTTTTTCTGCCTCAGACTTTGACATCCCTTCTTTTGTTGCTTTTTCTATAAATCTTTGTTGACTTTTTTCAACCAAATTTTTCAAATCTTTTCCTTGTGAAAATCCCATTCCTTGATATAAATTTTCTATTGAAACTACTGGTGCACCTTCCCCATATTTTTTGTACGCATGTAAGGCTGTATTTGCAAAAGTTTCTGATCCTTTATCAATTGCAAAATCTTCAATTGGAGTAATCATTTCAGGATTATACTCCCTTAATTTTTCAGCAAAATTTTGAATTGTATGCGATTGATTTGCTAAATCAATTTGTGCCATTTGTATTTTTTCTAGTTTTTCTTTTTCAGATTTCGTTAAATCTTTTTCTTTTTGTATTTTTTCAACTATCTTTTTGTAATCCTCTGTTGTATGGCCTCCATGTAATGATCTATCATATTCTTCTGCTAATTTTTTTAATTTTTCTCTCCTTTCTTCTCTTTCATTTTCATCTTTTCCCCCATATTGGTATGCTTTATCAAATAAACCTGTAACACTTAATTCTGCCTGGTGAATATGTGCATCTGCAGTTTGAAGATTTAAAACTAGTTCTCTTTGTTGAGGGGGAAGTTGATTAAATAATTTATTCCTCTCCTCTGGGGGGCTTGTTTTTATTGCTGCATAAACCTCTTTTGCTACAGGATAAACATCCGAAAGAATTTTATCTGCATTCTCTTTTTCAAATAGAACTTGATCAATTTCTTTTCTCCAGGAAGTTTGATTATGACTTTTTAATGCAGTTATTGGGTCCATTGTTTCTCCGTCTTTTAAATTTCCCCCTGGTTGAAATTGAACTGATTCTTTTATTGGAACCATCTGTCCAGTTGATTTGTCCACTCCGATTAATTGTTCATAATCTTTTTTATCTCCTATTATCTTGAAAGTTGAACCTGCAGTATTTGAACCATGAATTGTTACAGGTAAATTTCCATCTTTATCTAAAACAGCAGCTTTATCAATTACATCTTTTAGTTGTCTTTCTACTAATTCTCTTTTTGAAGCATCCCATCCTTGTTGGCCAAAACCTGAAGGATCCATATCTTGGATTGGTGCATGAAGTGATAATTTAGCTTCGGCAAGCTTTGCTTTTCTCCTCATTTCTTCCCAATGTTGTTTTGGGATTGTGTCAAATGTGGGCATGTCCATAGTTCCCAATTCTATTGCTTGGGTTCCAACATTCAATTTATGACTTAATTCAGAAATTTGATTAGCAGTTCTTGGATCAACTGTCATGCCCAATTTACTTGCAGGAATTAAATTTTGTTTTCCTAAATAATGTGGGACAGCTTCACGCGGATTAAAAGAAGCATAGCCTGGTTCGTATAAATTTTCAATTGTATAATCACCACTTTTTGCCATAATTAATCGAAGAGATTTATATTTATATATTTGGTGGTGAAGAAAATGGCTAAATAAATTTAGAATTAATCGTTTAATTATTCATCTCTCTGGGTACATGAAAGGTTGGAAGGTTTTTAGAAATAAGATAATTAATAAAAGAAATTTAGAAGAAAAAAATTAATGGAGAAAAATCAAACATCCCCAAATTTTTTTCTTAAAAGATAATCTGTTCTTTTCGTATCTTCTGGTCGAACATATTTCATTGGATCAATGGTTCTTTCTTCAAATTCAGAACTTAATTTTTTTGGATTATCATAAAGTCTTTTCATTTTATCCAGATTTTTTTCTTGGTCCGATAGAAAATCCCCATTTCCTAAGTCTTGATCCATAGAAGGATTAGAATATTTTCCTTCTTCTATTCCTCGAAATAAATCATATTCTATTTTTTCTTCATCTAAATCTTTTTTTTCATCTTTTATTTCAGGTAAATCTTCTTCTAAATTTGAAATAGGAATCATATTCCTTTCATCCAAGGATACTTGTTTCCAAGGGTTTGATAGAAATCTATTCAAACTTCTTTTTTGATAAGAATCATCTTCGGCTAAAACTTCTTCTAAATCTTCTTCATCTTCTTCTGTTTTCTTTTCAGAAGATTCAACTTCTAAATCTTCTTCTTCATCAGAAATATTTTCTTTGTCTTTTTCTTCTTTAGACATTAAAATGAAAAGAAAATCAAATATTTAAGTTTTTCTTGAGGAAACTTTATAAGTTTAATTTGTGATTTTGTTTAATGAAAAATAATGAAAAAAGAAAAATACATTTTAAGAGAAATTTTAAAGAATACTTTAGTATAGTTGCAAAACATAAACTTTTGTATTTTTCAATGATTTTTATAGTAATTTTGACAGAAATAATTTTCTTAGCAGATAAATATTTGTATAAATGGTTTGTAGATGATTCTGAAAAATTTATTTCTGGAACTTTAACACAAAGTGTTTTTGTTCAAACATTGTTGTTAATTGGGGCAATTTATTTGGGATTGGTTGTTTTGAGGACTTTTAGTTCTTGGCTTAATATGCATCTTGTTGCAATAGTTGAACCTAAATTGATAAGGGATTTGAAAGAAAAATATTTTGGACATATTTTGAAACTTTCACATAAATTTCACTCTGAACATAAAACTGGAAAATTGATTTCTAGATTGAATAGAGGTTCTTCTTCCATTGAAGGAATTACAGATGTTTTTGTTTTTCAAGCAGGACCAATCATTATTCAATTTTTAGTTATATTTGCTTCAATTGCTATTTTTACTTGGGAACCCGCAATTGTTTTATTGGCTGTTGTGTTAAGCTTTGTTTCATACAGTTTATATTTGCAAAACAAACAGAAAAAAATACATGCTGATTGGAATAAAGCCAGAGATTCTGAAAGTGGATTTATATCGGATGCATTAACTAATGTTGAATCAATAAAATATTTTGGTTCAGAGAAAAAAATACAAACAAGATTCCAGAAATATATAGAAAATTCTAGAAAGAAAAGTAAAAAATATTGGGATACATTTTCAAAAATGACACTGGGTCAACAGTTTATAATTGGAATTGGATTAATTGGAATGATTTATTTTCCAATTATTCAATTTTTGAATAAAGAAATTACTCTTGGTACTGTTGTATTTATTTATTCATTATATGGAATGATCTCGGGTAATCTTTTTAGATTTATGTGGGGAATTAGAAACTTTTATCGTTCAATGGGAGACATGGAAGACCTTTTTGAATATGGAGAAATTGAAAATGAAATTAAAGACAAACCTGGTGCCAAAAATTTAAAGATAAAAGAAGGATCTGTTGAATTTGATAATGTTAAATTTGGTTTTGAAAAAAGAAATAAAATTTTCAATAATTTTAATTTGAAAATAAAACCAAATGAAAAAGTTGCTCTAGTTGGGCATTCTGGTTCAGGAAAAACCACAGTTGTTAAATTATTGAATAGATTATATGATGTTGATTCTGGGGAAATTAAAATTGATGGAAAAAACATACAAAATTTCAAACAAGAATCTTTAAGAAATGAAACTGGAATTGTTCCCCAAGAACCAATTTTATTTGATGACACAATTTATAATAATATTAAATTTGCAAGACCGAATGCTAAAAGAGAAGAAATAAATAAAGCGATTAAACTTGCTCAATTAGATAAAATAATTAAAAACCTCCCTAAGAAAGAAAATACAATAGTTGGTGAAAGAGGAGTTAAATTATCTGGGGGAGAAAAACAAAGAGTTTCAATAGCTAGAGCTATTTTGGCTGATAAAAAAATATTAGTTTTGGATGAAGCGACTTCTGCATTGGATTCACAAACTGAACATGACATACAGTCAGCATTAGAAGTTTTACTTAAAGGAAGAACTTCAATAATTATTGCTCATAGGTTATCTACAATTATGAACGCTGACAGAATAATTGTTTTGGATAAAGGAAAAATTATTGAACAAGGAACTCATAAGGATTTAATTAGGAAAAAGGGTGAATATCATAAACTTTGGAATTTGCAGAGTGGCGGATATTTGCAAGACTAGAATAGAAATTCTATAAACAAAACAAATTATGATAAACCTAAAGACAATAGGATAAAAATAATAATTATCTAAAAATTAATATGGGCTAAAAGGTAAACTTCCCATTCCATGTGCCTTTTTGTAAATATCAAATAAGGAATAATTTGTTGTTTTTGCTTCTTCAACAGCTGGTTGTCTGAGATAATTTTTTTCAACCCAATCATCTTTCTTTATTTCTTCTGATTTTTTTTCTTCTTTCTTTTTGTCTTTCTTTTCTTCTTTTTCATTATAGAATCCAAGTAAAGCTAAGAAAGGATTTGACATATCTTTTGGTTTTTTCTTCTCTTCTTTTTTTTCTTCTTCATCATCAATAAATTCTTTTATGTCATCTTCCAAAGTATCTAAACTTTCAGTTGTTGTTCCTTCAATTAGGCTAAGAGCATTTGACAAATCTGATTTATCTAATTCTTCATTTAATTTATCTATTTCTTCTTTGTTTAAAGCATAACTTCTAAAAGTGACTTCTGCTCTCCCTCCTACAACATAACCTTGTTGAGTTCTATTTGGAATTCCCCTGAAAACAAAATCCACTAAAACACATAAATAATAATCTCTTTTTTGTTTGTATTTTTGTGGATAAGTTGAAGAAATCTTTCTTTTTCCTAAAAGAGTTAATTCTAATACTAATGAATTGAACATTTTTACTAAAGCGGGATTTCTTCCTGATTCAGACATTTCTAATTCCTGTGCTGCTTTCATATATGGCTTTGCCCATCTTGAATAAATTTTTAGAGAACTTACCTGACTTTTCAAATAAGTTTTTTCAATTTCAAATCTTTTTTTTAATTCGCCTTCTGACTCTTTTACCCAAACGTTGAATTCATGTAATCTTGGTTTCAAAATTCTTTTTACTATTTGATTTAAATCAAGATTTTCAATATCTTTTTCTGTGTTTACTGCTAAGAATGCATCAATTAAGGTATTGAAACCTGCTTGACCTAGAGCCATTGCTTTTATTGAAGAATTTCCTTTGTTAACATCTACTTTATCCATCCATATTTGTTTTAAACTCAATAATGCTTGTTGTTCTTTATTTGGATCTTTCAAATCCTTATATGATTGTAATCTTATTTTGAATTCCCTCAAATCATAAATTAAATTTAGTATACTTCTAAGAACTGTATTTATGTCCCCCATTAATTTTGCACCTTGTTGTTGCATGATTGATATTCTTTGCCCCATTTCTCCAAAATGTTGTGAACCTGGACTTGAAACAAAATTATCCACTAATTTTTCTGGTTTTAATCCAAAATCATTCATTAAATCTAAAATGAAAAAATAAATTGGTTCTAAAGTTTCTGTGGGTGAATCGTAAACTAATTTGTGTTGGGATTCAGGTTCACCTTTCTTTTTGTAATATGGGCTTATATCTGGTATAATCTCATGAATGGATTTTATCTTTGCCATGTATAATAATAGTTTAATATGTTTAAAAAATATTGGATTGAAAAATTGGAATGGAAGGAAACTACCAACATTCTTAAAAAGATTAAATGATTGTTTTTGTTATGGGTATTTGGAAGAAAAAAGAAAAGGGGTATGTTGATTTATCTGAAAAGATGAGAAAACAACAAGAAAAGGCTGAAAGCTTTAGACAAAATGTTTCTTCTGATGAAACTCCTGTTGAAACTGTTGGTTCCAATAATTCATCACAGAATTCTGGCGGTTTTTTTGGAGGTTTTTTTGGAGGAGGAAGTTCTAGTTCTTCAGACACTATTGTTCCTGCTGAAACTGAATCAGCGAATCCTGAAGAAAGAAAAAGAAAACTTGCTAAAAGATTAATTGATATGACTAAAAGAATGGAAGATATGGAAAACGAGATTTACCAGCTTAAACAAAAGGTTGAAGTTTTGGAACATAAACAAAGAGTTGGTTATTGAATTTTGGTTGTTTTTTGTTCTAACTTCGTTATTTCATTTCTTACGTAGCTCCACTACGTTACAAAATAAAATGCCTTGTTATAACTAAAAAATAATTCAAATTTTGAATTTCAAACTCTTTTGATTAAATTAATAAAGTAATTTTACTAATTTTTATTATGCCTATTGAAAACTTAAATGAAAAAATTAAAGCATATGCTTTGAAGAATGCTATTGCTTATGAAGGAAAAGCTAATCCTGGAGCGGTTGTTTCTGCTTTGTTTAATGAGGGTTTAGAAAAATCTGAAGTTAAAGATGTTATGCCTAAAATTCAAGAGACCATAAATGAGCTTTTGGGAATAAGTTTGGATGAACAAAAAAAAGAGTTTGAAATATTTAAAGAATTTACTTCTGAAAGAGAAGTTCGTGAAGGTTTGCCTGAATTGCCAAATGCTGAAAATGGTGTTGTTATGAGATTTGCTCCTTCTGCATCTGGTCCAATGCATGCAGCTCATGCAATTGTAGCTGCCTTGAGTATTAATTATGTTAAAAAATATGGGGGAAAATTCTATCAAAGAATTGAAGATACTAATCCTGAAAATACTGATCCAGAGAGTTATAAATTGTTGGCAGAAGATGGAAATTGGTTGAGTCAGGGAATTGCTAAAACGATTATACAATCAGATAGAATGGATTTGTATTATGGTTATGCTGTTTCATTGATTGAAAAAGGGGCTGCCTATGTTTGTGAATGTTCAGGGGATGATTTTAGAAAATTGGCTAAAGAAAAAAAAGAATGTCCTTGTAGAAATAAATCAATTGAGAAAAATATTAAAGAATGGGAAAAAATGTTGAGTGGAGAATTTAAAGAAGGAGAAGTTGTTTTAAGATTTAAAACTCCAGAGAGTGAAGGTGGAATGCAACATAAAAATCCTGCAATGAGGGATTTTCCTTTGGCTAGAATTAATGAACATGAACATCCTCGTCAAGTAAATAAATATCGTGTTTGGCCTTTAATGAATCTATCTGTTGCGGTGGATGATATGGATTTGGAAATGACTCATATTATCAGGGGAAAAGATCACAGGGATAATGCTATGAGGCAGAAAATGATTTTTGAAGTTTTTGAAAAGCCGATTCCTTGGACTGGTTACTTGGGAAGAATACATTTCAAAGGACTTGAATTTTCAACTTCTAAATTTAGAGAAGGAATGAAATCTGGAATTTATTCTGGGTGGGATGATCCTAAATTGCCAACCTTAATTTCACTAAGAAAAAGAGGGTATAAAGCTGAAGCATTTTTGAAATTAGCTGAGCATATTGGACTTTCAGAAGTTGATAAAACTCTTGATTCAAAAGATTTTTTTGAACTATTAGATAATTTTAATAGAGAGTGAGCACAATAACATTTTTATACTAGTTTTTGTATTATTTACTATAGCTTAACGCTAAAGAGAGCAAAAAGGAGGTTGATGATATGAAAAATAATAAAGGTTTGTCTACTGTTGTTACAACGCTAATTATAATTTTGTTGGTGTTAGTTGCAGTCGGAATTATTTGGGGAGTTGTAAACAACCTCTTAGGTAAAAGTACTGGAACAATAGAGACAAGTACAAAATGTTTAGATGTTAATGTTGAAGCAACAAAGGTTGTAGGAACTCCTGGAAGTGTATTATATAATGTGACTCTTTACCGTGCTCCTACTGGAGATGGAGAAGTTGGTGCAAAATTGGTTTTCGTAAGTGATACTGAAAATTCTGGAGTAAGAGATTTCGGAAGAACATTAGAACCGTTAGATAGATATACTGAGGAAATTGATGCAGGAATTACTAACGCGACAACAGTTGAAGTTACAACTTATTTCGAAGATGATTCTGGAACAGAAAAATTCTGTCCTACTACAACAACTTTTGAATTTGAACTTCAATAAATTTAATTTTTTTTATTTTTTTGTTTTTTATTTTATTTTCCGAACTAAAGTTCGGGGTTTGGTATTGTTTAATTAGTTGCCGTACTAATGATACAATTGGAACTTAATTTGCCAAAATTAATCTGGAATTGATAGACTAAAATTTTCGAACGTAGTTCTGAAAATTTTAAAAATGATAATTAATGGGGGAAATTTTTAATTAGGAAAAATTAGATAGAGATATTTTTGTTGAAAATCTTGAGAAAACTATAAACAAAAAGAAATATTACTCATTCTTTTTAACAAGGTAAATTTCGTCGTTTTTTCTTACCCTTGAAGGGAATTTTATTCCTACTTCTTGTCCTTTCAATGCACTAGAAACAGATTTATTTTTTATTTCTAACCTATCTATTTTCATTTTTTCTATTCCTGTTGTTTTCCCAATAATTACTATGTTGTCTCCTATCCTCAATTTTCCTGTGTTTATGTAAACTGTGCCCACATTAACTTTTGGATAATAATGAGTTATTTTTCCAATAAATTCTTTTTTATGGGTTGCTGAAGAGTGTTCGGTATCTGAGAAATCATCACTTGTTGGAGTTCCAAAATAAAACCCTTTTGAAAATCCTTTTGTATAAACTGTTTTTAATTCTTTTATTGACTTTTCTATTTCTTTTTTATTTAATTTTTTGTCAAGCGCTTTTCTATAAATTTTAACAACTGTTTCAACATATCGTGGGTCTCTATTTCTACCTTCAATTTTAAAAGAAGTTATTCCAGCTTTTTTCATTTTTTCTATGAAAGGTAAAGTGCAAAGGTCTTTTGCGGACATTATTGTCTGAGGTTCAACATTTAATTGCCTTCCTTCTGGATCAGTTATTAAATAAGGTCTCCTACAAACTTGTGTGCACATTCCTCTGTTTGCTGAACGTCCAAAAAGATGTTGTGACATGAAACACCTGCCAGAAACTGCAACACACATTGCACCATGACAAAATGTTTCAAGAATTATTTTTGTTTTCTTTTTTATTTCTTTGATTTGTTTCAAATTTAACTCTCTTGCAAGAACTATTCTTTCTGCACCTAATTTTTTATAAAATTTTGCAGCCTCTGAATTGGAAATTGAGGCTTGTGTTGAAACATGAAAAGGGATTTTATATTTTTTACATAATTGAATAACAGACAAATCCCAACAAATTATTGCATCAACCTTTCCTTTAATTTTTTTTATTGTTTCTTCTAATGGTTTTAATTCTCCATCGTAAACTATCACATTTAATGTTAAATATTTCTTTACTTTTTTCCCACAAATCTCATTTATTTTGTCTAAATCTTTTATTGTGAAATTTTTTGCATTGTGCCTCATTGAAAAATGTTTTAATCCAAAATAGACTGCATCTGCTCCCGCATTTACAGCTGCAACTAAAGTTTCAAAACTTCCTGCTGGAGCCAATAATTCATATTTCTTTTTCATAAAATAAAAGAGAATGGTGAGTTTTTAAGATTGTTGAATTATCTTTTCTAACACATATTTATTTTTATAATTAGCAATAGTAAAAATTTTATGGATTTGGAAAACTTGGGAATAGTAATTGTAGATATGCAAAACAAATTTAGAAGTTGTATGGATGATTTTAATGGAATAGTTGAATCCCACCAAAATATGATTAATTTTGGTAAACAAAATAAGCTCCCTATTTTTTATTTGGAATATCAAATTAAAGGGAGCCACATGGATCCAAAAATAAATACAATATCTGAAATAAAAGATGAATTAATTGGTTATCAAAATTCTAAAAGAATTAGAAAATATAGTGATAATGGATTTTTTGCTATAAAAAACAACATTGGAGAGTTTTTACCTTATGATGATGAATTATATTCTTTGAAAGGAGAAACATTCTTTGATTTTGAATTGAAAAATAAAGGTATTGAAAAAATTATTTTTACAGGTGTTAATAGGAGTTGTTGTGTTAAACAAACAGCAGAGGAAGCAAAAAACAAAGGATATAAAATTTATACTTCAGATGATTTAATGAATAACTACAAAAAAGAAGATTGGTTTACAAAAAAC
>CAYSCL010000010.1:1959-25399 GCA_964429545.1 Candidatus Woesearchaeota archaeon | reverse complement strand
TCTTTGGCTATTGGTCTAATGGCTTTACAATTTAATTTTGTTTCATATTTCTTTTCGGAAATTTTTCCTAGGATGGGGGTTGGTTTAGCAATTTTATTAGTTATGGCTGTTTTTCTTGGAGGTTTTGTGGATCTTGAAAATCAGAAATGGGGCAAATGGTTATTTTTTGGGGTTGGCGCTTTAATAGTTTTAATAATTGTTTTCCAGAGCCTTGGAAGTTCTTTTGGTTTTGGAGGGGCATGGGGATTCAATCTTTGGGGATTGGGCTATAGGATACAAAATGCTTTACCTTGGATATTTGTTGTTGGACTTAGTGTTTTTTCAATTTGGAAAATCATAAAGAGTGGTGATGGTGGAAATAATCAGAACACTAATCCTAAAAATCCATAAATATAATTTTTAGATAATTGCAGAACAAGTTCAGAATCAATATATTAAATTATCCGTCGCAACTGCGGGGACATAAATTAAGATTAATTTTTGTAAATACTGAGAAAAGGTTTTGGCAGAGAGTTCTGTTAAGGCGAGTTATGAGCAAAAACGAATTAATTTTGTTGTATGTTATGTAGGAGTGGGAAAATTTATTTATTTTTCATAACTTTTGAGAATGAGTCTTCAATCATATTCATTTCTTTTTTGATTGTATCTAGGCCTTTTCCGTATGCTCCAACTTTTTCAAGAATTTCTAATTGCATTTTATCGAAATATTTCTCCATTCTTTTTAATCTTTCATCTATATTATCTATTTTTGTAGAATAAATTGTTTTGAATTCGGATAATTCTTTAATTTGTTTTTCTATTTTTTTTATTTTTTCTGAGAATACTTGTTCTGCTATTTCAATCATTGTATCTGAGGAGTATCCTTCTCCTGCATATTGGTTTGGATCATAATTTTCTTCATAATATTCTTGTTGAGGTTGAATTTGGGGAGCATAAGATTCTTGTGCACCATAAGAGGGATTGTATTCTGTTCTAGGGGAAGGAGTATATTCATTGGCGACGGGAGCTTGTGGTGCTGGTTGAGGATTATATGTTTCTTGTTGTGGTTCTGGAGAAGAAACTTCTGGCGATTCCATTATTGAAGGAACCATGTCTGTTGATTGGCCTTCATTTGTTACTGCATCTTTTATTTTTGATTGATTCATTGCATCATTTATTTCCATGGGCGAAACTCCTTCTTTTTTTAAGGCCGAAATAATCTCTGGATTACTCATCCCTCTTTTTTTTAATTGAACAACTCTTTCTAGTGCCGTCATATTATACTATGTATTTATTTCTTTTTTAACTTTTCTAGGTCAGATTTTTTTACAAATTCCATTGGTTGGAACATTTTTGCTTGTTTTTTTAATATTTCTATGTCTTCTTTTTTTGCGAATTTAGAAATTTCTCCAGAGATGGACTCTAAAAAAGATCTCATTTTTTCTATGCTTTCTTTTAGAATTTCTACATTTTTTTTCAATTCTAATAATTCTTCTTCGTTGTTTTCTTTGAATTCAATTAAATTTTGTCCAATGAGTAATAATCTATCTTTTAGAATTCTTTGACGTTCCTCTAAATCTCTTATATTGCTGCCTTGGTAATAGTCAGCAGTATTTTCACCCTCTTCCATATTTTGATGAGGATATTATAGTTTAAATGAGTTTTGGGGTAGGGGTTAGAGATTGGGAGTCGGGTTTTGGAAAGTGGGAGTTGGGGAAATAGGAGTTGGGAATTGGAAAAGAGGGGTTGGAGGGATTGTGTCATTAAAAAAATGCTTCGCTTTGCGAAGGATTGATAGCTAAAATTTCCGAACGTGGTTCTGGAAATTTTAAGATATTAATTAATGTGGGAAAAATTTAAGGAAGAGATTTTAGGTTTTTGGATAGAAGATTAGAGGGTTGGAGATTAGTAAATCTTATATTAATTATTTAAGAAAAGTGGGGAGGAAATTACCGAAGTCCTATCCTCCCCTGTGTGAAACGAGTTCACACGTGGACCAGAGCGAATCTAGTCCTGATTGGCTACAAGAGTCAATCATACTCAATCGACCGAAGTCAATTGAGGGTTGACCGAAGTCAACCAAACCAACCGAAGTTGGTTGTGGACCAATCCGAAGATTGGACCTGGATAAATCCGAAGATTTATCCCTTATCAACCGAAGTCAATAAGACTTGCCGAAGCAAGTTCTTATTATAATTATTTTGATGTTATAAAGATTTGGGTTCATTTTATGGTAACAAGATTTTCACATTGTTTTGAAAAAATAAAAGAAATATAATATGTTTAAATGTGCATATAGTAAGAATCAAAAAAAAGGGAGACCAAATCCGAAGACCTAATCTCCCAAGTGCGAACAACAACCGAAGTTGAAGTACGCGACGCCTACCGAAGTAGACAATTTAATTAATATATTATCTTTTATAAAGATTTTGGTTTTGGAGTGGCATGTTTATTTTTTATTTTTGCGATACATCGTACTATAAATCATACCAAATATGGTAATATTTAAAAAGAATTTTTGGTTAATTTTTATGGGTGAATCGATGGTATCAAAAGGTGATGATTTGAAAAAACGTATTTTGAAATTATTGAAAGGTAGTGAGCAGCCTTTATCAACCCAAGATATTTCTTTAAAACTTGAAAAGCCATGGCATTCAGTTCAGACGAGATGTTTGATGCTTCAAGTGGAAAAATTAGTGAATGGTTTTAGAGTTGGGAGGATTAATTTATGGCAGATAAAATGATACAGAATAAAAATTTGACTCGCTTTAATCGGGGGAGTAAATTAGTTATCCGCTCCGCTAGGGGAAATGAAGAGGGATCAGGTTTATTCATGGGGAGAATAAATAGGAAGGGATTTTTGAAAAAAATTGGTGAATGCTTGATAAAAAATAAAGAGGAAATTAAAAGAATACAATGAAAACAAGAGGAAGATTTTTTTGGGATAAGAGTGGTAAAGTTAAATTGGGAGTAGTTTTACTTTTAATTTTAATGATAGGTTTGATACCTTTTTTTGTTAGTGGATTAGATGTAGAGAAAACTTATTTTTTGGGAGATGATTTGAAAATTGATCTGAGGGGAGAGGGAAATTATACTGCAAAACTTATGACTCCTTCTAAAACTTTATTGAAAGAAGGAGGAGGTGATTTGTTTGTTTATGAATTAAATGAATTGGGAGCTTATGAAATTAAATTTAAGTTTGAAGAAGTAAGTGAGAGTTATGAATTTGATGTTGTTGAGGAGATTATCGAGGAAGAAAAAAAGGTAATTGAAAATAATGATGAAGAAATTGAAATGAGGGTTGATTCTGTTAAAAGAATTAATGAAGAATTTGAAGAAGCATATCCTCTTCAACAAATTAGGGTGGGCGAACCTGTTAAGTGGAATAAAAAGATAAACAAAAATAATTCTGAAAATTTTAAAGTCAATCTGCCCTTAGAAGCAGAGAGGATTTCAATTTATGGTGGAGGGATTGAATTGGATTTTGAAGTTCAAAACCCTTCTTTCTCGAGAGTTAGAAATGTTTTTTCTTCGGGTATTGACAAAGAAGTAATAATAAAAAACAATTCTGAATCATTGGATGTTTATTATGAGACGCCTGCTCCTGAAAAAAGTGAGGAGAAAAAAGGCAGGGAGAAAAAAGTTATCGTTTATAGTCCAGATGATTTGCATTATGAGAATGTTTTAGTACAAACAGAAATTGAAGAAGTTGTACCTGTTGGAAAAGATAATTTGATTAATTTATTTTGGGAAGAAGAAAATAAAAAATTAAATTTTAAATCTTTTGATAATGATTCTGATGGTTTTATTGATTATATTGAATGGATTGTTCCCCATTTATCTACTCAAACTTTTGATGTTTCTATAAATATTTTGAATGTCCAATCTTATCCTTATGTTGGGGGGAATTGGACAGTTAGATTTGAAACCTTGGGCTCTTCTAATTTATCTATTAGTGCAATAAATGGGACTAGTTTTGGTGATGCTTATCCAGATGATTTGCAATTTTTGGATTTAAAATGTGGTGAAAATATTATAGATTATGTTTGGAATAATGATTCTATTTTTGTTGAAAATTATTCTTGTGATGAAGTTGGTCATGAAACTTCTTTGGTAATGACTGAAGGTAAACACTATCTTGAATTTCAATTTGGAGATGTTTTTGGTTATGCACAAAATGATGCAATTAATTCTACTCCTCAAACTTGTTCTGGTTATTGGGGCTTTGATTGTGGAACTGGGCCACCTGAATCTGGAGGAGATAATACTTTCAATTCTTGTTCAAATGGGGTTGGAAATGATGAATCTGTTGAAGAAATTTATTTGAATGTGACTTCCGTTTATGCAGGGCATGCAATTGAAGTTACATGTGAATATGATCCTTATACTAGAGATGATGATTTATTTATTTGGTATTATAATGGGACTGGTTGGACAAAATTATATGAAGATTTGGATACGGGGAGTAGGAATATTATAACTCGTTCTGCAATTTTTACTGCAGATAATATTACTGGGGATCACTGGGTGAGGTGTGGAATTATTTATGGTCCAGGGTCAGATACAGATGAATGTATGGATTCAGGATCTTCTTATTATGATAATGATGATTTGAAATTTGAAGTTGTTGAACCTGATGTTCCTCTTAGTAATGATACTATTGGTTTAGAAATAATTTCTCCTATAGGAACTACATCAGATCCCACTCCTTATTTGAATGTTAGTGTTAATGATACGGCTGGAGCTGTTTGGTATAATATTGGAGGGGGAAGCAATATAACTATTTGTACTTCTTGTTCGGGTTTTGTTTTGACTCCTCTTTTTATTGATGGTGAAGGAGATTTTGATTTAGAAGTTTATGCAAATAATTCATTAGGTACAGAGAGTTTTGCTCAAGATAATTTTACAATTGATTTGAATAACAATTTTTATGATTCGTTTGATGACAATCATTCAGTTTTGATTTATGATTCTGGAGTTTTTTGGGATGAAGGTAGTTTAAATTATAGCGGTTCTGTTTTGAGTAGCAATTTCTATGATTTTGAAACAGGGGAATTAGGCGATGATTGGGAATTTTATTCAAGCAATGCTTACAGTCATATTGGGGTTAGAACAGAAGATTCTCATTCGGGAAGTTATTCAGTTATTGCAGATTCTTATTCTAATAATGAGTATGAATTAAGCGAATTGATTAGTTCTTATGATTATTCTGGGACAGGAAATTTCATTTTGAATTTTTGGTATAAAGAAGAAAGTGATGAAAATAATCCTGGAAGTGATCATTCTGGACATCAAAATGCAGATGCAGTATATTTTACTTGTGACGGGAATTATTGGTATCATTTGTATAATTTATATGGTACTGATACTTGGCAAGAAGTAAATTTGAATATTGGTAATGATCCTGATTTTTGTTCGGAAGTAAATTCTAGTTTTGCAGTTAAGTTTACTCAATATGATAATTTTGGTTTAACTTCCGATGGTATTATGTGGGATGATATCAATATTACCTATGATGGTTCTGGTCTTTCGACAGCCGAATCTAGACCCATAAATTTGGAAAACATTGTTGCTGAGATTACAAATATATCTTGGCATTATTCTGGAAGTAATGGTCAAGTTGGTATTCAAATTAGTGCAGATAATGGAACTAATTGGGCAGATGCAATAAATAATGAAAAATTAGTTAGTTTGACTGCTGGTTATGATTTGAAATATAAGGTTTTGTTCCAAGGTTCGGGACCAGTGGATGTTGGTCTTTTGGATTTGAATATTAGTTGGGCTAATACTGCTTCACCTCCACCTACCATTACAATAAATTCTCCTCCTTCTGGAACTTTCGCAGATGTTACTCCTATTTTGAATATTAGTTTAAGTTCAATGGCAAACAACCTTTGGTATACATTGAATGGAGGAAGCAATATTGATTTGTGTTCTTCTTGTAATGGAGAACAAATAAAAACATTATATTTGGAAGAAGGGAGTTATACAATTATAGTTTATGCGGATAATTCTGTTGGAACAACCAATTCAGCAACGGTTTCTTTTACTATTGATATGAATGGGAATTATTATGATTCTTTTTTAGATGATTCTCAAATTTGGTCAATCAATGGGGCAGAATGGATGGTTGGCAATGTTAGTTTTGAAGATAGTCAAATAGGCCTATTAGTTTATGAACCTTTTGACAATATGAGTGATTGGACCCCGACAGGAGGAAGTTGGGCCATAAGTGGGGGTGAAATGGTTTATTCTTCTAATGATGGGGATCCGGGAGTTTTTTCAATTTATGATAATTTAGAAATGGAATCCCATAGGGGATATAATATTTCTTTTACAGCTTATGATGATGACAATGATGAAAATGCTTTGGTATTTAGATATAAAGATGCAACAAGTCATTACAAATGTGCGTTTGAATTACAGGATTTGTCTAGTTCTGAACATGGTTTGATCAAATTTGATGGGGGAGTTATGACTGTTTTGGATACTGATGCAAGTAAAACATATACTCAAGATGCATATAATGATTATGCAGTTACGGTGGAAAACAATAATATAACTTGTTATTTGAATGGTGAAGCTGTTTTTTCTGCTTTTGATTCAACTTGGGAAGAAGGAAAAGTTGGGGTTTTTTCTGATTATCACCAATATGTGAGATATGACAATTTCACTGTTTCTTCTTGGATAACAGATGTTGTTTCTTTTGTTTCTTATCCTATAACTTTGACTTCAAATATTGTAGAAATTTTGAATATCTCTTGGAATAGTTATCTCAATAATAGCAATAATAGCATTTCAGTTCAAGTTAGTCCAAATGATGGAACTAATTGGTATGATGCTGTAAATGGTCAGGGATTAGGTTCTACAGTTTTGGGTAAAGATTTGATTTACAAAGTTATTTTTGATTCAGTGGATGATAGTTTATTGAGTTTGTTGGATTTAAATATTACTTGGTCACATACTTCTAGTCCCCCTCCCACAATTAGTATAACCGATCCTGGAGCAATTGTTAAAGATACAACCCCAATAATTGAAACTTCTTTGGATGGTCCTGCCGAATTTTATTGGTATACTATCAATGATGGTCCTAAAAATTTTATTTGTGAAGATTGTACTGGCAATAAAGATGTTTTGGTTTTGCTTGAAGAGGGAGATTATGAATTAGATTTTTATGCAAATAATTCTATTGGGACTGAATCTACAAATTCTATTTCATTTGAAGTTGATTTGCAAAGAAATTATTTTGATAGTTTCTTGGATTCAAGCCAAATTGCAACAAATGATTCGGTGATTTTTAATTTTGGAAATTTGACTTATATAGGAAATGGAAATATTGGAATTTATGATGATTTTGAAAGAACTACTTTTGGGAGTGATTGGACAAATTATTCAAGTTTGGCTTCAGGTGTTGTTGAAACTAGTACATATGATTCATATCAGGGAACACGTTCTGTTGCATTTTATACAAATTCTGCTGGGACAAATACTCTGAATGAATTGATAACAACAAAAGATTTTACTGGTGCTAAAAGTATTAATTTGAATTTTTGGTATTTGGAAGAAATTGATGAAAATACTGCTGGTGCCGATCATACGAATCATTATAATGGTGATGCAGTTTACTTTACTTGTGACGGTAGTTATTGGTATCATTTAATGGATTTTACTGGAACTACAGGATGGCAAGAAGTGGACATTAATATTTCTAATGATCCAGATTATTGTAACGAGATTAATTCTAGTTTTGCAATCAAATTTGCTCAATATGATAATTGGGATTTGGCGAGTGATGGTATTTTTGTGGACAATGTTAATATTAGCATTCCAGGTGGAAGAGCTACTTTAACTTCGCATCCAATAAATGTTAGCCAGAATATTCGTCGTATAGCAAATGTGACTTGGGAGGATTATGGAACTGATGCAAATAATCAAATTTCTATTAATTTAAGTGTTGATGGAGGAAACAATTGGTTTGTTGCTAATAATGGTCAGAGTATTACTGGATTCAGTGAGGGTAGTAGTTTGGTTTATGATATTTTATTTGATTTGAAGGATTTTGTTGAAGTTTCTTTATTATATTTGAATATAACTTGGGAAGAGCCACCGAGTGTTAAAATAGAATACCCTGAAAATAATTATGTTTATAATTTTCCAATAAACAAAATGAATTATACTGTGACTGTTTCTGGAAGTGAGACTTTGGATACTTGTTGGTATACGGATGACGAGGGCGTAACAAATTACACAGTTATTTGTGAACAAGAAATCCCAATGAATTCTACTGATGGGGTGAATAAATGGAGACTTTATGCAAATGATTCTAGTGGTGCCGTAGGTTCGGATTATGTTCAATTTATAATTGATACTTCTGCACCAACTATTACTTTCATAAATCAAACTCCTTCTCCTGTTGATGAAGGAAGTGATTTTACTGTGAATGCGAATGTTACAGATTCTAATACTGATAGCGTTTGGATTGTTATTTGGGAAAATGTTATTGGTGGAGTTCAGAAGTTTAGTGGATTTTTGAATAATGTTTTTGGGGATTTGTTTAGTGTGGATGTTCCAATAGATCCAAGTTATAATTTGAGTTATAATTATACAATTTATGCAAATGATACTACGGGGCTTGAGACAAATTACAATGGTTCTTTTGATGTTTTGAAAGCATGGTTTGTTCCAGATTTTAATCCTCTTTATTCTGATGGGGTTAATCCAACTTTTATCTCTGGTAATCTAGAATTGAGTAATGGAAATAATATCACAAATCATCCAATTAATATGTGGTTAGATGGAGAATTAATTCCTATTGAAAATTTGACGGGGCAAGGAAGTTATCAAAGTGTTTTTAATTTTACTGGGCAAGAGGACATTTTCAATAAAAGTTATTCTGAAAATGTAACTTATAATGGAACTTTTGCAACTTTGTCTGGTAGCAATACCTCGGGTTTGATGACGGGAGTTTTGGATGCAGGTGCTCTAGTTTCTTGGGGATTTGTGGATTGGGATTTGTTAACTGATTCTTGTAGCGATACTGTAACTTATTATGATGGAAATGAAGGATATTCTGGAACTATGGATGCATACATTGATAATGCAAACCCGACTACAAATTATGGTTCTTCTAGTTCTTTGTTGTTAGATACATCTCCAGATATTCAAAAATCTTTGTTAAAATTTGATGAGGTATTTGGTTATGGTAAAAATAAAATTCCTTATGGTTCTACAATAAGTTCTGCTACTATGTATTTGGAAGTTTATGATATTGGTAATGCTTTTTCTATTTATGAAATTTTGGAAGATTGGGAAGAAAATGAAGTTACATATAATGGTAGATTATCTGGAACTAGTTGGTCTTCTATTGGGATTTCTGGAAGCCCTTCTAGGTCAACAAGTTCTCTTGGTACAATAACTGCTACAAGTATTGGGACTAAATCTTTGACAGTTACTGATGTTGTGAATTCTTGGAACAATAGAAGCAAGGAAAATTATGGTTTTGTTATGGAGCCAGGAGGTTCAAGTGGGGTAATGCTTCGTAGTAGTGAATATGCTACTTCTACTGATAGGCCTGCTTTAGAAGTTTCATTTTCCTCTTCGGAATGTGCAGGAGTTGAAATTTATGTTAGAACTTCTAAAGATAAATCTACTTGGAGTGACTGGAAGGAAATTTTTATTGGAGAAGAAATAAATGACTCTTTGGGAATGAGTAGATATCTTGAATATAAAATTGTTCTTGGCTCTTATGATGGAATTATAAAACCAAATTTGTGGGATATTGAATTTAATTATACTGCGGTTTCTACTGATTCAAATGGAGAATATAATTATAGTTATATTACTCCTTCTACTTTTGGAAGTTATAATTTAACTTTGACTTCTGGTTATAGAACAATTTTTGCTAGTGAGTATGTTGAACTTAAAGTTCAATCGGGAATAGACCCTGTTGTAACTTTATTGAGTCCTTCAAATAATGATTGGTTTAATCACACTGATTTAACTATTTATTATAATGCGACTGATTTGAATCATGATTTGGATAGCTCTATTTTATATGTTGATGGAATCAATGTTTCTTATAATCAAACTCCAATGATTGAAGGAACTAATGAATTCAATTATACTTTTTCAGAAGGAGAACATAATTGGAGTGTTGTTGTTTTTGATTCTTCTGGATTGAATGATACAAGTGAAACGAGAGCTGTCGGGATTGATTTGACAAATCCAAATGTTTTGTTGAATTATCCTCCTCATCAAGGAGCATATACGGTCGGTTATTTGAATTTAAGTTTTACACCTGAAGATAATTTGGATGAGAGTTTGACTTGTAATGTCACTTTGGATTCTGCGAATATTTATGAGAATCAAGAATATGTTAATGGCAGTGTTGTGAATGTTTCTAGTGGTGCTTTGAGTGGAGGATTGCATTATTGGAATGTAACTTGTATTGATGAGGCTGGAAGAAGTTTTACTAGTGAAACTAGTGAATTTAATATCACTGATTCTCCTCCTACTTTAAGTTTGACTTCTCCGTTAGATGGAATTATTGTTGATAGTTCTGATGTTAATTTCACTTTTGTTCCTAATGATAATTCTGGAATAGATTATTGTGAATTGTTAATTGATGGAGGATATGAAGGAAATGTTACAAACCCCACTTTAGATACTAATGCAACTATTTTGGGAACTGGAATTTCTGAAGGTTTTCATAATTGGACGGTTAGATGTTTTGATTTGAGTTTAACTTCAGTTATTGAACCAAATAGAACTATTGGAATTGATTTAAGTGCACCAATTATCGAAATATTTTTCCCTGGAGAAGGATATGTTTCTTCTAATGCAACTCCAAACTTTGATTTGAGAGTTAATGATATGGTTGATTCTGAAATTAGTTGTAATTTAAGTATTGATGGAAATGTTTCTGATTCTTTTAATGCGACAAGTGGCCAAAGATTTAATTTTACTTCTTCAACTATTGGTGATGGAGTTCATTCTTGGTTTGTGAATTGTAGTGATGATGTTTACAGGTATAATTCTACTTCTCCTCGTAACATAAATATTTCTTCACCTCCTAGCGTCGTTTTAAATATGACTAATAATACTTATCTTTCTGGAAATAGTTTTAGTGTTTATTATATTCCAACAGATAATGATGAAATAAACTCTTGTGAAATATTTTTGAATGGCGTTTCAAATCAGACTTCTTTTTCAGTGAATAACGGAATTCAGAATTTTTTTGATTTAGATAATTTGGGAGATGGAATTTATGATTATTATGTTTCATGTGATGATGGGATTGGCTTGAGTGATGTTAGTGAAACGAATAGATTTATTGTAGATAATGTTGCTCCGAAAATTTTCCCACAATTCCCTTTAAATGAAGATGTCTATTCGGTGAATATAACTTTTAATTTTACTGCTATGGATGAATTGAGTGAAGATTTGAATTGTTCTGTTTTTGTGGATTCAGAAATAAAAGATTCGAATATTGTTTTTTCAAATTATACTAATGCTTCTAGTACTGTTTCTGGAATTGGAGATGGAACTCATGATTGGTATTTAACCTGTTATGATTTATCTGGGAATTCAAATACTAGCGAGTCATATAATTTTACAAGATATACTGCTCCAGGAGTCAATCTTATTTATCCGGAAAATAATTCTTGGTTGAATTTTTCTGACTTCCAATTTATTTATTATCCAATGGATGATGTTGGTTTTCAAAAAACTGAACTTTATTTGAATGGCATTTGGGAAATGGATAATGAAAGTATTGTGAATAGTCACAGTAATAATTCATTTAATGTTAGTTTAGTTGATGGAGTTTATGATTGGTATGTGAGGGTTGTGGATTCTACTGGTATGCCTGCTTTGAGTGAAAATAGGCGTGTTTACGTTGATACAGAAAGCCCAGTTTTAAATTTGGGCTTACCTTTGCAGGATGAAATTTATTCTAATAATAGTGTGAGATTCAATTTTACTGTTAGTGATAATTTGGATGATTCTTTGAGTTGTGAATTATATATTGGAAGTGATCTTGAATGGTATGGGGAAGTTACAAATAATTCTGAAGAAATTGCACATATTCTTTTGGTTGATGGAAATCATACTTACAAAATTAATTGTAGTGATAATGCAAGTAATGAGATTGTGAGTAATGAAGTGAATTTTACTGTTTATGCTCCTCCTGTGATTGAATTAGTTGAACCTGCAAATGAAAGTTTGGTTAATGAATCTACTTTGAATTTTTCTTATATTCCGTATGATGCTTTAGGATTAATTGAATGTAGTATTTATTTAGATGAAGTTGAACAGGACACCAGTTTTGCAATTGTTGAAAATGTTTTGAATAATTTTACTTTGAGTGGAATTTCTGAAGGGCAACATAATTGGAGTGTTGAATGTACAGATAATGATGCTAACGTTCAGATGAGTAATTATAGTTATTTTGCGATGGATGTTACTGCTCCTAAAATTATTTTGGATACCCCTTTGAATGAATCTGGAATTGATTTTAATTCTGGACAAGTTAGTTTTAGGTGGAAGGCGGTTGATAGCTTTGAAAATTTCCCTCGTTGTGATTTGATTGTTGATGGGAATGTGGAAGCGAATGATAAGTTAATGACGAATGATAGTTTTACTACAGAAATTGTTAATGGATTATCTATGGGCGAGCATTATTGGAATGTGAGTTGTTGGGATAGTGTTAATAATTTGAATTATAGTGAAACAAGAACATTTAATTTTACTTATCCTGATTTTTTTGTGAATGATTCGAGTATTGTTTTGAACGATACCGAAATTCAGGAGGGTGAAGCTGTTTTGATTAATGCAACAATTGATAATATTGGTTATGCGGATGGTGTGAATGTTTTGGTTCAATTTTATCAAGGGAATCCTTTTAGCGGAGGAACTCAGTTTGGAAATAATCAAACTGTGAATATTGGGTGGAATGATTCTTTGGTGGTTTCTGAAATTTATTCTCCTGAAGTTGGATTGAATGAAATTTATGTTGTTGTGGATCAATATAATGAATTTACAGAGTTTGATGAAAATAATAATTTGGCAAATAGGAACGTCAGTGTTGGAGCTTGGCAATTCTTTTATGGGGATATGAATAAGGAATCTAAATTTTCTTTGGCTGGAAGTGGAGAAATTGTAACTTGGAATATTACTTCTTTTGATGAGGGAAGTATTTTTGTTGCAGATGCTGAAAGTGTTGTTTCTTGGAATGGTTTGACGGCTTTGGGTAAAAGTTTAGTTGGGGGAGATACTGCAGATGATTTTTCTAATGTTGATACTTTGTTGTCAATGGTTGGATTTGAGGATTCAATTAGTAATTTATATATTGGGGATGAAAATAATTTTTCTGTTTTTGGAAAAATTGTTGATGAAGTTCCTGTAACTAATTCAACTAATAACACAAATTTTGTCACGGGAATTTTATGGGATGGCGACGATGATAGCGGGGATAATGAATATGATGTTGGAGATTCAGAGGATTTGGTTTTTGTTACTAAGTTGAATGAAAATACTCAAGGTGCTTATGGAGTATATGATTATGAGTTGAGAGTTCCTGCAAAATTAAGGGAATATTCTGGTGCAGGTTCTGAGGTTGTGTTTTATGTTGAGGTATTTTAGATATTAGGATTTGGATTTAGGAGTTGGGAATTGATTTATTGGATTGTTTGGGAAATAAATAATTTTAATCATCAACAATATTTTCAACATTATAGAGGGTTAATTTTGTTTACGTTATTAAGTATATTACTCTTTTTGGATAATTTCCGTCGATATATTGTTTTTTTTACTTTTTGAAAAGGACGATAATTTAAGAAAGGTTTATAAAGATTATTGTCAATATATTCGTATATTCCAATTGATACAAGGTATTGAAAGGAGGTAAAAAAAGAGGGAGATGAAGAGATTTAATAAATTGTTGATATCTGTATTAGCTTTGACTATTCTTGGTCTTGGCTTGGTTAGCGCAGTTGTTCCTTTTGGTGTTGAAAGTATTGTTGAAGGACCTTCAACAAGGGCTCCTGAAGATATTGCTGATAGTACTCCTGCTCTTGCCGGTAATGTTACTGAAATTTCTATTTTTGGTTACACAATAACTCAGGCTTGGCAAGGTTATTTTGGTAATGTGACAGGTACAATTCAATTGGCGGATTCTGTAGATAATGTAATGTATAATTGGTCATTGGCTGATCCAGAAGGTGAAGTTTATGCTTCAGAAAATGGTTCTATTAATTGGGTAGGAACTTATTGCTGGGACATGAATACAAATATCAATTCTTTAGAAGCAGCATACGGAATTGCTAGTGATGATGTTGATGGGATTGATGAAACATTCAATTGGGCAACACATTCTGAGTTCTATGTAAATAACATACAGATTCCTGCTGGCGAATGTAACAGTACAAGAATTTTTGATTCTACTGGTACAGGAGTTAATGAGAATTACGAACAAGTAATACTTGAAGGAGGAGATGGAGAAATAATCTGGACTGCAATAATTGAAGAAGCCGCTATTAACGGTTTCGATGGAGCAGACCATGACTTTCAAATGTTAGTTCCAGAAGACGGGCATGGTACAGATATTGCTACTAGACCATACTACTTTTACGTAGAGCTAGAATAAGAGTATATTGTTTTTGTTTTTGTTTTTTATAAAAGTCCGCCTCGGACTTTAACTGAGGCTCCTTGTCGGGGATAAGACAGAAGGGAATAAATGAAAGAAGAAAAAAGAAAAAGAAAAGGTGAAGGGTTTTTGTTATTAGGAATTTTATTCTCCTTATTTTTAATGGGCTTTGTTTTGGCGGCAGATCCAGTTTATCCGGATGATATAAGTTATGGAGATAATGAAACTAAAAATGCGACTGATGCTTTAACTGTTAATGTTTCTGGAGGAGTAATTGCAAATTTTAATTTATCGGCTACTATTCAAAATCCTCGTTGGAAAGCTTTTGTGGGACAGGTTGTTGGTAGTTTTACTTTGGATGATTCTGCGGGTTCAACTATTTATGATTGGACATTGGCAACTGTTACTGGTAGAGTTTATGCCACTAGAAAAACAACGGCTGTAACTTGGGCAAGCATTGGTTGCGCTACTACAAATGACTTAGAAAATGAAAATACTGCTTTGACTCTTTCAAATGTTGATGATAATATTACTGCTACTTTTTCAGATACTACTCATGATACCTTTAATGTTGGTTCTAATCCTATTGGGCAAGATACATGTCCCACTTTGAATACTTATGTAAATAGTGTGAAGAATGAAGGTTCTGGGCAACCTTTTGAAGAAATGGCTTTACATGATGGCAGTGATGTTGTTTATGCTAGTATTTTAGAAGAAGATGCTACGGGATATAATGGGGCGAGTTATGATTTTCAAATGATTGTTCCTGAAAATGATAGCGATACTGCTAATACTCTTTACTATCTATATGTAGAACTTGGAAATTAAAATGAATGAAAATGTTAAGAAAAAAATTGGAATTACAGTAGGTGTGTTCGTTTTCTTAGAAGTTATTCTTTCATTTTTCTTGTTTTCTTCTTTTACTCCTTTTGTTTCTGGAGGTGCTGGAGAAAATGTAACGGTTCAAACTTTTTTGGATGTTGGTGCTAGTTTTCCAGAAATTCTGAATATAACAATAGATGATTATGCAACAAATGTTGTTTTGAATGCAAATTCTACGAAAACTGTGACTTGTATGGCTTTGTTAGTGGATTATAATAATGATACGGATATGGTAAATTTAAGTGGGGTTTTATATGATACTGCCGTTTCAGATTCTACCCCTGATCCTGGAACACCGGATGATAATAATGACCATTATACTAATGCAACTTGTGTAATTGATATGGATACTCATGGTTGGGGGGCACCCGATGATGAATATCATGCTGTAGGAAATTGTACTTTTGAAGTTGAATATTATGCTAACCCGAGTACTTGGAATTGTTCTATGACAGTTATTGATAATGCAAGTTTATCAGATACGCAGGAAGATGATATTACGGTTGACCCTCTTTTAGCTGTAGGTTTGCCTGATTCTATTAATTATGGAACTGTTAATGCTACTTATGTTTCATTGGAACAAATTGCAAATGTTAGTAATTCAGGAAATGTTGAATTGAATTTAAGTCTTAGTGGTTATGCTAGAACTGAAGATGATGGACTTGCAATGAATTGTTCTTTGGGTAGAACAGCAGAAATAGCTATTGAGTATGAAAAATATAATTTAACTGATACAACTCCGGGGGAAGTTAGTTTAACTACTTTTGAAAATCTATATTTGAATTTGACTAGTGAACCTGTTGTTAAAGAATTTAATTTGAATGCTAGGACTGATGATTTGGTAGATAATGCAATTAAAGGTTCTTATTGGAGAATTTATGTTCCGAAAGGTGCTGCTGGAACTTGTCAGGGAAACATAGTTTTCGGTGCAGTTCAAGCTCCAGAAAATTAAGATGGGATTTTTGTCTTTTTTAGATTTGGGTTATTTTTCTAGTTTGATTAAATATAAGTTACAATTAGTTTTTGCGCCCTTGTTGGAATATGTTAATTTTTAGATAATTGAAAATTTCAAAATTGATAAGTTAAATTAATGCCCAATGACAAAGCATTTGGGGTTGGAGCATTTGTTGAAAAATACAAAAATAGTAGGAAAAATATAGAAATTGTTTGTTGTCACAAATTATTGTATTTTAAATTATCGCTTCTGGCGAGGATATTGGTTGAGATTATATTTTCATAAAGCTGGATCAAATTTTAGGGATTTTAATTAAAATTTATGGTGGGTTAGTTAAATTGTTTATCGAAATCTTTAATAATCACTTTGAGGTTTAATTGATATGGATGTTAGTAAGAAATTAGAATTGATTAAAAGAAATACTGTAGAAATAATTAATGAAGATATTTTGAAAAAGATTTTAGATAAAGGTGGAGAACCTGTGATTTATTGTGGTTATGAAACTTCTGGGCCAATACATTTGGGGCATTTAGTCAGTCTTACAAAATTATTGGATTTGCAAAGAGCCGGTTTTAAAGTTAAAGTGCTTTTTGCTGATTGGCATACTTATTTGAATCAAAAAGGAGATTGGGATTTTATTGAAGGGGAAGTTGAGAAATGGAAGAAAGGAATTATTGCTTCGGGTTTGGATTCTGTTGAATTTGTTTTGGGAAGTGAGATGGAGAGGAATTTAGATTATGTTGATGATGTATTTAGATTGGCTACTAAAAATACTTTGAATAGAGGTTTGAGGAGCATGCAAACTGTCGCTAGAGATATTGAGAATGCAAAGATTTCTCAAGTTATTTATCCTTTGATGCAAATTGTGGATTTCAAATATTTGGGGGTTGATGGCGCGCTTGGAGGAATTGAGCAGAGGAAGATTCACATGTTGGCTTTGGAAAGTTTGAAGGATGTTGATTATAAAACTCCATTTATGATTCACCATGAATTGATTCCAAGTTTGAAGGGACCTGATTCTGGCAAGATGTCTTCTAGTGATAAGTCAAGTATGATTAGTATTATGGATGATGAAAAAGATATTAAGAAAAAATTGAATAAAGCCCATTGTCCCGAGGGTGTTGTTGATGAGAATCCTGTTCTTGCTATTACAAAATTAGTTATTTTTCCTCGTTATGATAAATTTTTAGTTGAAAGGCCAGAGAAGTTTGGAGGAAATTTAGAATTTGATTCTTATGAAAAATTGGAGAAATCTTTTGGTAAAAAGGATTTACATCCAATGGATTTAAAGAATGCTTGTTCTAAATATTTAGGTGAGATTTGTGGAGAAATTAGGAAGAGGTTTGGTTGAATTTATTTCGTCGTAAATTCCACAGTATCCATGTCTTTTAGAGTGTGGCTTAAACCGACGATTTGACCAGAGAATTTTGAAGAGGGTCCCCAGATTTTTGTTTTTTTGACTTTTTTTGAGAATCCTTTTAAAATTTTTTCTGCAACATCTTTTACTGTTGAATGGGGTTTCATGATTACAGGTTTAGGGGATTTTTCTTTTCCTGGTTCTTTTGTAAATATTCTTATTACGTCGAATGAAGAAAATATTTTTTTCTTTAAATCATCTATTTTGTTTTCTGGCCAATGGGGAATACAAGAGATTATTTCAAAATTATATTTGTTTGATTGAAGATTTGCTTTTATTTTTCTTTTTTCTTCTGAAGATAATTGGTCTGATTTATTATAAACAATTATTTTTTTTCCTGTAATCATATATAGTTGTTCTTCTATTTTTTTTAGGTCTTGCAAGTCTGTAATCATTATTAGAACTGTGTCGGCGGTATGTGCCAAGGATTTATCAAAATTATCACTTTCTATTGCAGGAATTTCTATTATTTGTATTTGGGTATTTTTGTAATCCATTATTCCAATCGTGGGCCCTTTTGTCATGAATTTTGTTGGGGTTATTTTTGGTTCTGCATTTGTTAAAATTTTTAATAGACTAGATTTTCCTACATTTGTTTTTCCTATAATTATTGCTTGCATATCACCTTTTCTTATTCCTGTTTGAGTTGATTTTCCTTTTTTCTTTTTCTTTTCTAATTGAGTTTCTAATTTTTTTCTTCTAGTTGTTAGTTGTTGCCTTAAATTTTCTGCCCCTTTGTGTGTTGGAGCGTGAGAAATCATTTTGTTCAGTGCCATTAGTTGATCTTCGATTGTTGAGGCTTCATGGAATGCTTGTTCTGCTCTTGCATATTCTGGATCGTTTACGTTTATTGGCATAGTTTAACATGTTGGGTGTTATTTTTAATATTTTTGAATTAGGAATATATTTAAGTCATATTTAACTTAGAAAAAGATGAGGAGAATCAATAAAATTTTATTAGGAATTATTCTTGGAATAGTTTTTTTGATTTTTTTATATGGTTTAATCAATTATATAAAATTTAATACCTGTAAAAAAGGAACAAAAAAGAGCGGTGATTTTTGTATTTATAAAAATATTCCAGAAAATATAGGTTATTCGTATCCTCCTTTGGGAGGCAATTATCTTGATGATTTGCCAGCAGAAGTAAGAATTAGATATGGGGAAGACTTGGAAGAATTTTTTGTTAGAACTAATGAAAATAAATATTTAGGGGAGATTTTTTCTTTTCAATCCTCAAATTGGGCATGTATTGATTCTGGGGATTCTCCAGAAAAGATTAATTTATTTTATTATAACTGTAGAAGATCTTTTTTTGAATCTTTGTTTCCCACTTTTGCTCCTGTTGGATGCGGATATTCTAGATTTGCTTTGGTTTGTGGAGATTCATATATCATTTCTGATTTTTCTTCAACTGCTGGGCCTAGATTTTTTGGACCTTTTGAAAGATAAAAATATTAAAAAGTATTTCTTCTTAAAAATTTGATGGCTTTGAGAATATCTAAACATTTTTTTAATCGTCCTGCGGATGTTGTTGCAAAAGATTTATTGGGAAAAATTTTGGTTAGAAAAATTGGTAAAAAATTATTGAAAGCTAAAATTGTCGAGACTGAAGCTTATTTTTCTGAAGAGGATCCTGCTTCTTGGGCTAAATTGGGGAAAAGGAAGGATAATGTCCACATGTGGTCTGAAGGGGGAACAATTCTTGTCAAGAACGTTCATATGTATTTGATGTTAAATTTTGTTGTTGGAAAAAAAGGAGAAGCTGGAGCGGTTTTAATTCGTGCTCTTGAACCAATTAATTTTGAAGGAAGATGTTCTGGTCCGGGGTTGTTATCTAGAGAAATGAAAATTGATAAAAGTTTTAATGGAAAAAATATTTTTGAAATGAAAGAAATTTTTATTGAAGATGATTTAGAAAAAGTGAAAGTTGAAAAATCTTTTAGGGTTGGAGTTCGAAATGATTTGGAAGAACATTTTAGATTTTATATTAAAGGAAATAATTGTGTGAGTGGGAAAAAGAGTAATAGGATTTGAGAGGTTCGCTGAAATAAATTTTGGGACAAATTTACAATAACTATTTCACACAGTGTGACGGATAATTATGTTATCTATCTTATATTAAATGATTTAATCTTAAATTGGATGTTTTCTTAACAGATTAAAATAATATTAATTTTAAAAAGTTTTAATTCTTTTATTTTTTATGGCTAAGAAAATTAATTATCAAGAATTGAGTAATGATGAAATTATTTCTGAAATTATGAAGAAAAAGGAGTTTAGTGACTTGCCTAAAAAAGATGTTGAACTTGTTTATTCTCAATTTGAAGAGGAGGAATTTGTTAAGGATAGAATAAAAAAAACACGTGAGCTTTTGATGAAAATGTATACGGTTTTTGTTTCTAAAAAATTATTGAGGTTGAAGGATAAAGAAGCTGATTGGTTTTTGAATCGACATAAATCTACTAAAGAAAGGTTGGAATTTTATGGAGAGGTTTATCGGAGAATTTTGGGGGGCACGAAGAAATTTTCTATTATGGATTTTGGTTGTGGTGTGAATGGTTTTAGCTATGGATATTTTTCTAAGTTAGGTTTTGAAGTCAAATATTTGGGAATTGAGCCTGTTGGCCAATTAGTTGATTTGCAAAATAATTTTTTTGAAAAAGAAAATTGGGATGCTGAATGTGTTCAAGCAAGTTTATTTAATTTGAAGGAAATTAAGAAAATTGTTGGAAAAGTTAAGGGTTCCAAAATTGGTTTTTTCTTTAAGGTTTTAGATAGTTTAGAAATGCTTAAGAGAGATTATTCTAAGAAAGTTTTGAAAGAATTAGTTCTGATGTTTGACAAGTGTGTTGTTAGTTGGGCAACTAAAAGTTTGGGAGATAGAAAGAAGATTTTTGCGACAAAGAAATGGTTGAAAGAATTCATTGAGAGGAATTTTAAAGTTGTTGATGAATTTGAAATTGGCGGGGAGAATTATTTGGTTTTCAAGATTGGGTCGATAAGACAATAATTAATATAAACTAAGTTTTCTTTTATTCTTTAGGAGGTATGAATTATTTGTGAGATTTTCACTACAGGTTTGAGTTAGTCCACAAATAACCAAAATAAAAATATGCAATTTTCAGAAGGTGCAAAATTATATTCTTACGAAGTTCAACGGGAAGGGGGAGAAGATATAATTTATTTTAATTATCGTGGGGCTCCTTTTTTTCCTAGTTTGGCTGATTATCCTCAAGTGATGGATAGCACGGTTGATGCGTTGATTGAAAACCCGAATGTTTCAAGGATTGTTTTTGTTCAGGATAAAAATTATAATTATGATTTTAAAGAAACTAAATTTTTATTGGAAATTGCTTCGCTTTATGTTTATTTAATGAAACAGGAGAAAATTTTATCGCATGATAAATTGGTTACAGTTCATGAAGAATTTTTTTCTAAAAGATATAATGAATTGTTTTCTTTCCTTTATTTATTAAAACAGGATCCTGTTTCAGCTTATGCTGATTTGAAAAGAATAATGATTCAAACGAGAATCGCTTTAGAGAAGGCTGATGGAGATTTAAGAATTGATTATGGTAATTATTTGAGATTGGTGGAAAGAATTTTTGATTTGTTGGAAAAAACAAAAATAATACAACATGCTATTCCTCATTTGGAAGGTTATAGGAAGGGAAGCAGGTTAATTTACAACCATCTGTTCAAAGCAGATATAATCCCTAATTTTACTTTCACAAGGCTGGTTAGTGATATTCCTAGTGATGCTGAAATGATTGATCAGTATGAGATTTCTATTAATGATTTTGATAAAAGCACGGTGACTATTTTGAAGAAGAAAGATGAATCGAAGCTTCTTTATTATTTGACTCCTCCTGAAAGCAATTTGACTGAAGATGAAAATGTTTTATTAAATCTTGCAAGAGGGGTTTTAATCGAGCACCAGCCAAAAGCAGAGGAGTTTACTGATACTGAAAGAACTAGGCAAGTTTTTTTCAATATTTCAAAGGATTTGCTTCGTGATTTGTCTACAACGAAAGGGATTAATATTAATTTTAATAATTTGAACAAACTTGCAACAATTTTGGTTAGGCATACAATTGGGTTTGGATTGGTTGAAGTTTTATTGCAGGATACAAGAATTCAAGATATTTCTTTGAATGCTCCAATTTCTAGAACTACTGTTTATGCAAGGCATCAAGATTTTGATGAATGTTCTACAAATATTATGCCTAGTAAGGAAGATGCTGATTCTTGGGCTGCTAAATTTAGGATGATGTCTGGAAGACCATTGGATGAAGCTAATCCTATTTTGGATACTCAATTGGAGATTGGGAAGTTAAGGGCTAGAATAGCGATTGTTCAGAATCCTTTGAGTCCAGATGGTTTGGCTTATTCGATTAGGAGGCACAGAGAATCTCCTTGGACTTTGCCTTTATTTATCGAGAATAGAATGATTAATCCTTTGTGCGCTGGTTTAATGAGTTTTTTGATTGATGGTGCAAGAACATTGTTGGTTGCTGGAACTAGAAGTTCTGGTAAAACTTCTTTTTTGGGTAGTTTACTTTTAGAAATTAACCCTAAATCTAGAATTATTACCGTGGAAGATTCTTTAGAACTTCCAGTTGAGTCTATGCGTGAATTAAAATTTAATATTTTGAGGATGAAAGTGCGTTCTGCATTGTTAAAAACTAGTTCTGAGGTTTCAGCTGAAGATGGTATTAGGACTTCTTTGAGATTGGGTGATAGTGCATTGATTGTCGGTGAAGTTAGAAGTACTGAGGCTAAGGCTTTGTATGAAGCCATGAGAGTTGGTGCTCTTGCAAATGTTGTTGCCGGTACTATTCACGGTGCTAGTCCTTATGGTGTTTTTGATAGGGTTGTTAATGATATTGGGGTTCCTGCTACTTCTTTCAAAGCAACAGACATTATTGCAATCGCTAATCCAATTAAATCTGCAGATGGGTTGAAATCTTGGAGGAGATTATTACAGGTCTCTGAAGTTAGGAAACACTGGAAGGAAGATCCAATGTTGGAGGGAGGATTTAGGGATTTGATGAAATATAATGTTGAAGTAGATGAATTGGAAGCTACTGATGATTTGATTAATGGTGATTCTGAGACAATTAAAGATATTGCTTCTAAGGTTAAAGGATGGGCTGGCAATTGGGATGCTGTTTATGATAATATTTTATTGCGTGCCAAGATAAAGAATGAAATTGTTAAAGTTTCTAAAGAGACAGGGGATAGAGAAATTTTGGAAGCAGGTTTCAATATTAAAGCAAGTAATGAATTTCATAAAATATCTGAAGAAGTTATTCAAGAAATTGGTTTACCAACAAGTGAAAGAGTTTTTCCTGAATGGCAGCGTTGGCTCAATAATGAAGTTAAGAAGAGAGTGGTTTGAGGGAAAATATGGGTTGAATGGGAAAGTTAAGAATTGAGATTGGGAATTTTTAAAAATAAAAATTTGTGAATAAGAGATTTTAACTCATTTTGTTTGTAATTAATATTTTAAATTATCCGTCGTGGCTACGGGACCATAAAAAGAGGTTAGATTTTTGAA
>CAYSCL010000010.1:0-1859 GCA_964429545.1 Candidatus Woesearchaeota archaeon | reverse complement strand
TGTAAAGTTTTTTAAACAGTTGTTTATTTATTTTAACATATGTTAAAAATATTTAACAATTTAGGGCCTTTTTTTGAAGATTGTTATAGGGAGTTTTCTGTTAGAGAATATGCTAAGATTGTTGATTTGAGTCCACCTACTGCTTCTAAAATTTTGAAGGGATTTGTTGAGGAAGGTTTTTTGATTAAGCGAGAAGAGAGAAATTTATTGTTATTTTGTGTCAATAGAGAAAATTTAAACTTTAGAAATTTGTCTGGTATTTATTGGAGAAATAGATTGGAAAATTTAATTGATAAATTAGATGAAGAATATTATTTGCCTTCGGTTATATTATTTGGATCTCTTTCTAAATTAGAAGTTAATCAAAATTCTGATGTTGATTTGGTAGTTTTATCTAAATTTGATAAAAAAATTGATTTATCTATTTTTGAAAAAAGATTAAAAAGAAAGATTCAGTTATTTTGTTATGATTCCATTGATAAAATTCCTAAAAATTTAAGGAATAATGTTTTGAATGGATTTGTGTTAAAAGGAGTGATTTTATGAATTGGAGAGAATGTAAAGTTGAGGGTTTTGTAAAGAGAACAAGTATTGATTTAGAAATGATTAAATCTCTTTTGGAGTCAAGCAAGAATAGTTTGGAGTCTTCTAAACTTTTAATTTTAAAAAAAGGAACTGTAGAAAGCAAATTTAATTTAGGGTATGATTCTATTAGGGGGCTTCTTGAAGCATTGGCTTTAAAGAAAGGCTATAAAATTCAAAATCATGAATGTTATGTTGGTTTTTTGAAAGAAATTTGTTCAAATGAAAAGTTATCTTTAGAGTTTGATAGATTTAGATTTTTGAGGAATCAAGTTCAGTATTATGCAAAAAAGATTCCCCTTGAAGAGTTTAATATTTTGTTTAATGATTTGAAAAAATTTAGAAAGGAGATTTTAAAGATATTAAAAAATGACTAATCCTAGAAAGCCAAGTGTTGATGAAATTTTGAAAAAATATGGGGCAAAGATAGAGGGTAAAGTGAAATCTAGTCAATCTTCTGAAAATTATAGTAAATCTTATTCTAAATTTAAGGAAGAAATTTCTCAAGAGTATACGAGTTATGAAAAGTGGTGCCATACTTTAGGTAATGCCATTAAAATTAAACCTTCTAAAAAAGATGAGGAAAAAATTCAAAAATATATTGATATTGCGCATTTGAATATTGAACCTTGGCAAGCTTTGGGACTTGGAGTTATGAGTTTTATTTCTGTTTTTTTTCTGGGGTTATTGATTTCAGTTTCAATTGCATTAATTAACCTTAGTTTTGCTGCTTTTCCTTTAGGTTTCTTTTTTCTTATGGTTGTTTTTTCTATTTTCTTGTTTTATTTTATCAATGATTTTCCTAAAAGATTGGCCCAGAAGTGGAGATTGAAAGCTTCTAGTCAAATGGTTCCCGCAATTTTGTATTTGGTTGTTTATATGAGGCATACACCTAATTTGGAAAAGGCTATTGGTTTTGCTGCCCAGAATTTGGAACCTCCTTTGGCTGCGGATTTTAAGAAGATTTTCTATAATGTTGAGATTGGAAAGTATTCTACGATTAAAGAAAGTTTAGATGTTTATCTTGCTGGATGGAGGGATTATGCTCCGGAATTTATTGAAAGTTTTCATTTGATTGAGAGTAGTTTGTTTGAGCCGGATAATGCTCGAAGGATTTCTACTTTGGAGAAAGCTTTGCAAGTTGTTCTTGATGGAGTTTATGATAAAATGCTTAAATTCACACATTCTGTTAGAAGTCCTTTGACTAATGTTTATATGCTCGGTGTTGTTTTGCCTACTCTTGGTTTGGCTTTGATCCCTTTGGCTTCGGCGATGGT
>CAYSCL010000009.1:0-25924 GCA_964429545.1 Candidatus Woesearchaeota archaeon | reverse complement strand
ATGGTACAAGCTGGAAACATACAAACTTCTTTAGGAGACTATGTTGAAGGTGAAACTACTGTAACTGGTGGTGAGACATTCACTCTAGAAAAATCATCTGATAATTTCAATTTTGCTGATGAATTAGACGATGTCTACAGCGATTTGGATGATGATGAGATGGATTTTTTAGCTGACGGTACTTATGATGATGGAGATGTTGATGTTGATTACGAGCAATCAATCGATTTGCCCGCTAAAGCATTAACTCTATTCGCAGATAACGATTATAATGATGATGAACCAACAATGGGTTTCCACTGGACTAGTGGTGAAGAAGTGATTTCTTACACAATAGATTTTGATGACGGTGTTAATTATACTGAAATGGTTGATACTGAAATGCCTCTATTGGGTGGAGATTATTACGTTCTTGCTGCTTCATCTAGTCAAATAGATGTATTAGATTCTGCTGAAAAAACAACAATTTCAGAAGGAGAAACTATTACAGTTGGAGGAAAGACTGTTTCAATTACATTTATCTCTGCTGATGGTGTTAAACTATCTGTAGATGGTGAATCTACTGAACAATTAGAAGCAGGTGAGTACGAAGAACTTGATGACGAAACATATGTGGTTGTTACTGAAGTTCTTTATTCTTCAAAAGAAGGAACTGTTGGAACTGCAGAAATCTCTTTAGGTAGTGGTAAAATTGAACTAATTAACGGAGAAGAAATCGAATTAAACGATGAAGACGTTGATGGTTTATATGCTGACTTTACAGCAGATGGTTCTGATTTAGGAGCTATTAAGATTACTTGGAAATCTGATAAAGGAATTGACGGCGATTTAGCTGACACTTTCTTAACAGAAGAAGATTCAATCTCAATGCCATTATTTGAAGCAATTCAAGTTGTTTTCGGAGGAATGGACTATGCTGATGACTCAGAAGTTATCTCATTTGATAATGGGGATACTTTGACAATTAACATGGACAATTTCGATTTACCAGTTGCTTGGTATGACGACGCTTCTGCCGCAACATTTGGTGAAGAAAACAATGAATTGATTTTAGCTACATCTGTTGCTAACTATACTACTCCAGCTGCTAATTTAACTGGTGGTTTGGACTTAGAAGATGGAGACAGATTTATTGTTGTAGACTTAGGTACTGATTTAGGTGATGTTGAAACATTATACTATGAAGTTTCTACTGTTGACAATGATTCTGGAGACATTGAAGTGGTATTGGATGACTTAATTGGAGATGATGACATAACTTTCGATAGCTTGGAAACTCAAGACGAAGGTTCAGTTACACTTGAATTAGTTGCAATGAATGATACTGGTTCAACTGGAGATAGAGCATACATTAGCTTTACTGGATCTAACACTATTTATTATAATAAGGTTGTTTCTGATAAAGGATTGGTAATTGATTTACCAACTGATGCTGCCTACTTCACAAACGGAACTGGAGCTACTTTCACATTGACTGAAGCAGATAAAGATGAAGATTTAACAGAAGGAAGAGCTTTTGAGCTTACTGTTAAAAACACAACTAATGACAAATTACATGTTTCTGGCTTTAACTTGAGTTCAAGTTATGCAGAAGAAACAAGTGATGATAACTACATTAGTTATGTACCTTCAGACTTAGCTTCTATAATTACTACTGATGAATCTGGTGACGAATATACTTTCGAAATCGAATATTTCGGTAAAGAAGCTACTGCAGAAGTAATTGTTGCTACTGGTGGTACTATATCATCTAGTGATGGCACTTTAGGAAGGGTTTTAGTTAAAGACACTGAAGTTTCAACTGTTGACGATAAGAACTTAGTAATTGTTGGTGGAAGCTGTATTAATTCAGCTGCTGCTAATGTATTAGGAGGTGCTTATTGTGGTGCTGCTTTCACAGAAGCTACTGGTGTTGGTGAAGGACAATTCTTGATCAAAGGTGTTCAAGATGTTTACACTGACGGTAAATTAGCTCTTGTGGTTGCTGGTTATGACGCTGCAGACACTGTAAATGCTGCAACTTACTTAACTAAGAAAGACGTTGATACATCAATGGAATATAAAGGAACTTCTGCAACAGAAGCTACTTTAATGACTGAAACTGCATAAGCAAGCTAAATCCAAAAATTTATTTTTATTTTTTTTTCTTTTTCTTTTTTTGCTCCTAGTAGATATTTTGTAAAAATATCTCGGAGTACGCTTTGCGTGAACCTAGTAAAAAATCCGCAGGATTTTTTCGGGGCCTGTTTACAGGTTCTCGCACTGGGAACAAAGTGAGGCAGTGTACACCCGAAGGTGTGTTAAATCATGACGAGAGTCTTTTTCAAAACAAAATATTTAAATATGGTAAAAATTACCATAATAATATGGTAAAAAATACCCTAACAACAAAAGAAAAAATTTTAAAATATTTAATAGAAAACAAAGAATCCCAATCAATACGGGATATCTCCAAAAAACTAAAAATAGACTATAAGAACACATTTCAAACAATTAACAAAATAGGACATTTAATAGAAAAAAATAAAATAGGAAACACTCATGCAATTAAATCCAATCTAATTCTTTCCGAAGAAATTTACACAATAGAAAAAAAAAGGCAAGAACTCTTTCTAAAAAAACACCCCAAATTAAGTTTAATAAAAAAAGACATAGAAAAAATAAATTATCCCTTCTTTATTATTTTAATTTTTGGTTCCACAATAAAAAACATAAACAATAAATTTTCAGATCTAGATCTTTGCATAATTAGTGATAACAAAGAAAAAAAAGAAAAATTAATTCAAAAATTAAACCTTTTATCAATGAAAATAGAATTACATAATTTCACAACAAAAGAATTTTTATCCATGATAGAAAAAAAACAACCAGATATTTCAGATGAAATTATTAAAAATAATATTATTTTATATGGGATTGAAAATTACTATAACTTAATTTCCCATGAATGAAAAAAGAATAAAACAAGCAGAAAATAATTTCAAAAGATATTTTTCTGAAGGAAAAATAAGAAAAGAAAATTTTAATCCAATAATTTACAATACTTATTTAAAAAATTCTTTCGAAAGCTTATCTTGTGCTAATGCTCTATTTCACCAAAAGATTTCTCCACTTTGGGTTGTAGTTTCAAGTTATTATGCAATGTTCTATGTGTCCTGCGGATATCTTTATTCCCTTGGATACAAAATAAATCATGAAATTTCCCACCAGGTTGTCAATGAATCTTTAATTGTTCAAGCAAGACATAAAATAAAAAATCACTTATTAGAAAATTATTCAGAAGAAAAAGAAAAAGCTCTTGCAATAAGTGATAATTATTTAGACAATTATGAACGAGAAAAAACAAAACGGGCAAATTTCCAATATGAAACCACAGATGAAATCAAATGGTCCCGTGCAAAAACTTCTTTGCAAAGAGCTAAAGAATTTGTCGAGTTGTTAAGAGAAATTTTAAATGAATAATATTCTAAACAATTACAAATATCTGGTAGAGACAAAAAATATGAATTATGAAAATGCGTTTTAAAAATTCTGTCTATCTTTAACAAAAAACTCTCTTCCAAAAAAGATTTCATTAAATAAGTTTAAAAAAACAAAATACATTACTAGAGAATGGACGATGAATTAATCCAGTTAAAAGGGGTGACAAAAAAATTTGGAAATAATAGAGTTTTAGATTCTATAAATCTTTCAATACCCGAAGGCAAAATAACAGGAATAATTGGAGCATCAGGGGAAGGAAAATCAACAATTCTAAAAATGATCGCTTCATTTTACCGTCCAACAAAAGGATCAATTTTTTATTCAAAAAGGAAAATAGAAAACGATATAAAAAACATAAAAAAAATCTTCGGCCTTTCAATAGAAGACGGCTCATTTTATGAAAATTTAACTGTAAAAGAAAATCTCTACTATTTCTCAAGACTATATAATTTGAGTAACAAAATTTTAAAAAAAAGAGCAAAAATCTTAATGGACTTTGTAGGATTATATCCTGCAAGAGATGTTTTAGCAAAAGATTTGTCCTTAGGAATGAAAAAACGTTTAGACATAGCCTGCGCATATATTCACGCACCAAAAGTTTTAATTCTTGACGAACCAACAGCAGACCTAGACCCATTACTAAGAAAACAAATAATCCATCTAATCAGAAAAATAAATTCTTATGGAACAACAATAATCTTCACAACACAACTTTTAGAAGAAGCAGAAAAAATTTGCGATAAATTAGCAATACTTTACAACGAAAAAATAATAGAAGAAGGAGAAATAGAAGAAATAAAAGACAAATACGACTCAAAAGATTTGAACCAAGTATTTAATAAAATATTTTCAAAAAAAGGAAGAAAAGCATATCAAGAATCAAAAGACAAAAAATCAAAATTCAATGCAAAAAAGAAAGAAGAAATAGAAAAAATGGAGGAAGTTGTAGAAAAAACTCTAAAAAAAGAAAATGCCGATTAGATCAATATTTAACATAATAAAAAAAGATTTCAAAATATTCACAAGATCAAAAGTCTCAGCAATATTAGTCCTAATAATACCATTCATAATAATTTTAATGGCAGGAATGGCATTCAACTCTTCGAATATTTCAGACATAACAATTTCCACCTATTCAAATTCATATACAAATTTAACAGAAAACATACTCGACGATTTCAAACAAAACTACACAATAATAAAAGAAAACTCCGAAGAAGACTGTATAAATCAAGTGAAATTAACAAACTCACAAATATGTATATTTTTTCCAGACGACTTAACTTCAACAGGAAGTAAAAAAGAAGTAATTTTTCACATAGATTACTCCCGAATAAATCTAGCTTACAATCTATTACATGAAATAGAAAGCAAAATTGAAACTCAAGCATCCAATATGGGGCTGTTGCTCGCCCAAAACATAATAGATTCATTGAACAAAATAAATGGGGAAATAACAACAGAAAAACAAAAAATAGAAACCATAAAAACAGAATTCAATACAAATATAGAAAATTCCGAAGAAATTTCTTTTTCAACAACTGATCTAACAGATGCAATAAATTTGTTAGAAGATGCAAAAGACAACTCAAATGATTCTTCCACAATATCAGATATAGAAGATTCAATAATTATTTTAGAAGAATTAAAAACAAAAACAACAGGCAACTCAGAAAAAATAAACGAAATCATTGAATCAAATGAAGAACTTTATGAAGATTTAAACCGATTATCAGAAAACCTAGAAGATATAATAAATGAATTAAATAGTGAAGATAATGTAGAAGCAAAAACAATAATTTCCCCCATATCTATAAAAATAGAATCAATAAAAGTAGATTTAAACAATAGAGAATATTTGCTTCCAACAATACTTTCAATCCTGGTTCTTTTTGGCGGAATTTTACTTGCATCAACATTTGTCCTAAAAGAGAAAAAAACAAAAGCTTATTTTAGAAATTTCATGACTCCAACAAAAGACATAGTATTTATTCTCGGAACATACATAACCTGTTTATTGATAATTCTTTTCCAATTCCTTTTAGTTTTCATTGGAGTAAAATACATATTAAATCTTAACTTTGTCCTACTTCCTTTAGAACTATTGACTATCCTTTTCTTATCCTCAACAGTTTTCATTTTCATCGGAATGTTTATCGGGTATTCATTCAAATCAGAAGAGACAACAATATTTACAGCAGTATTAACTTCTGCACTTTTAATGCTTTTTTCAAATGCAATAATTCCAATAGAAAACATAACTGGAAAACTAAAAGATGTTGCAATGTTTAATCCAGCAGTTTTAACGGACATATCTTTCAAAAAAATATTATTGTTTAATTTTTCATTTTCTTCTTTTCTAACAGAAATTTATGCCCTAGGATTTTTCATAATTTTCTTTTTCATTTTAACATATTTTTCAAGAAGAATAACAAAAAGAAGACTATAATTACAACAAGCTTTTTATACTAAAAACACCTTTTCTCTTCTATGATTAGGAGATTGACTTCAAAAGAAGAAGAGCGAAAGAAAGCAAAAAAGAACCAATTAATTATTGGGGTTGCTCTTGTAGGATTAATGGTTCTTTCGACTTTTGGAATTATAGTAAATTCATTTGGAGAAGAAGAAAACACAGAAGAGATAAATTATAATGGCTATGTATTTGAAGAATCAAGTGGAATTTACTCAATATCTTTAGGGGATTCAGATTTTTATTTTAGATCAAACCCTCTAGAATTAAAAAATATAGATTACTCTTCAAACTATTCAAAATTAATAACCGATTACTTGTCCCAATCAATTTATATAGATTCAACAGATCAAACAATTTATGCAGAATTATATCAGAACTTATTCCCTTTTGCACAAAAAATACAGCCCGCATGCATAAATGAATCAACTTGTCCAAGTGCAAACTATCCAATAAAAGATTGTCAAGAGAACATAATAATTATAAGAGAAAGCGAAAACAATAACATTTATCAAGAAGAAAATTGTATATTCATTGAAGGAAAAAAAGAAAATTTAATCAAATTAACCGATAAATTTATATTCAAATTAATCGGCTTAGACAAATAATAATAAATAAAATGGCAGAAAAAAAGAAAACTTCAAAAAAGAAAACTTCAAAAAAGAATGTTTCAAAGAAGACAAAGAAGCAAAAAGTAACTGAGACATATGAAGTTACAAAAGGAAACAAAGAAAAAATAGTGAAATCAAAAGGGACACAAGAAATTCCCAAAGAAAAAAAAGGACAATCAGAACATCAAAATAAAATTCTTAGAAATTTCATCATAGGTTTTATAATAATTATGGCAATTATTGCAGGATTTTACTTTTATACTCAAGCACAAATCAATATAAATTACAAAGGAATAGAATTCAAAGCCGCACAAATAGGCCAAGGGGATGATTCTCTTTTACTCTATGAAACAAAAACATTAATGGAATCAAATGATGGAACTAATTCCTTATTTGGTTTTAGATTAAGAACAAATCCCAGAAAATTAAAAAGAATAAATTTTGAAAATTTAGATGAATTTAAATTGATGAGGTTTAATGGATATAATTATGGAAACAACTCTTTTGATTGTGAAGGTGATGGAGTAATAGCTATGGCAAACTTACAAAGACTTTTCCAAAAAACAGGTATGCAATTTTTACAAGACAAAAATTCAACTTGTGACCCAGAAGGAAGGTATAACTTTTTTGAATTAAGATACGGGGACAAAACAGAAATAAGGAACATAGGAAATAATTGTTATGAAATAACAATTAAAGGTAACGACGACAAATGTGAAATACTTCCTGCAACAGAAAAATTAATGGCCGAAATTTATGTTAAATATGCAGATCTATAATTTCTAAATATGTTTTTTAGGTTTTAGTATATAATCTTTAAAATAAATATAGGAAATGAATTAATAATTTTAAGTTAATTCGATAAAAGTTAAGGTATTGAGATTAATTATAGGATTTTGTAAAGCTATAACCTTTTATGAATTGCTAACCCAGGGTTAATTTTTATCGATTATGAATGAAGTAAATCAATCAATAAAAAAATAAGTCGGAAAGATTTGCCACAATATTCAAGACTATTTCCTTTTCTTAAAACTAGATTTACCATAGATATATTTCAAATCAGAATAGAAAGGTATGCTCCTAACTTTGTTAATCTTAACTTGAACAAACCAAATAATTACAATAAACAAAGTGCTTCCCAAATACCAAAACAATTTATGAGTGAAATCAAAAAATTGAGAATCATTCAAATACATAACACTCAAGATAAAAATTCTAATTAGATTTATTACTAAAAATACTAAAAAACCGGAGAAAATCATCTTTAATCTAGTTATCCTTTTAATATTTGGTGTAACCAAATTCAATATAAGTAAAAAATAATATGCGCTTCCAGCAACACAAGCACCAACTATTTCAATTGATTTATCAAATATAAATATGGCGTTTCCTACCATAACTGGATCATAAAATAAGTTCAATAAATAAAAAACAGGAAATTTTGTCAAAGGGAGAAAAATCATATAAAAAATATCAAATCCAGGAATAGCAATCAATGCTAAAATAAAATATCTCAATATAATACTAAAAAATTTCTCGGATTCCTTTTTCATAAAATATTATACAAAAAAACATTTAAATATCTTTAGACAAAATATCTATTTTCAGAATAATTATTGTGAATTCTTAAACGAATCAAACATACTCTCTTTAACAAGATTATCTAATTCTTTCAAAGATAAATGCCTATATTCATCTACAGAATTATTAATAAATTGGGAAGCTTTATCTCTAATGCCTTCTCCATGAATCATCTCAGCATGTTTAAGGATTTCCTCAACAGAAGGAACAGCAATAAATTTCAATAGGTTTTTATATTCATTTTTTACAATTAATTTATCTGATGGATTAGAGGTAATACTATAAACAGAATTATATAAATTTGTCAAATCAGTGTTGCTTATATGCCAATAATCACTTTGTTTTTCCATGAATATAATAAAATTACTTCTTCTTTAAAATTTTTCTAACCACAATTATAATCGCAATAACTAATGCAAGATTTATGAAAACAATTCCAACAATCTTCCAATCAATTCCATCAAACAAATCAGATAATCCTTGTTTAGCTTCAACAGTCACAGCCATTGGTTGAGTTGAAATTAATTTTCCATCTGAAAAAACATTGAATTTGAATTCTTTTTCTCCTTCCATGTCCCTTTTAATTTCAAAAGTAGCAGTAATTTCTTCGCTCATTCCAGATTCCAATTCAAATGTTTCAGTTGAAACTTCTTTCAATTTAGCCCATTCTTGATATCCTTCAGGATTAATTGTAAACATCCTTGATTGAACATCATCATTTCTAACACTAATCTTAACAATCATTTCCTTGCCTTCAACAGCAGCTTCAGAATCCAATGTTGCAGTTATAGTTGGTTCAACCACTAAACAACTATCTTGATTTTCGAATCTGATATTAACTCTTGATTCATCATCATTTCCATTTTCATAAATATCTCCATCTTCATCAAATACTTCAAACTCTAAAGTATATATTCCATCTTCTAAATCTTCAGGAACTTCAAAATCAAATTCAAAAACTTGTGAAGAATCAAAAGCTTCAATTTCTACCATTTCAAATTTTTCATAAATTTCTAATTCTTTAGAATAAACTTCAACATATACATCATCTTCATCCGAATCTCCAATATTCCAAGCTTCAAATGAAACTGTGTATTCAGAATCACAAGATAAATCATTATAAGCCTTTCTCAAAGCTTTCACATTATCAATTTTAATATTATCAACAATCACAAAATCATCTTTTGCAATGTCATAAACCTTATCATCTGAAGCACAAGTATTCTTTTCATCATAATTTTCATCATCAGAATCAATTTCTCCAGTTGCTCTTACATATAATGTAGCATCGCTTCCAAAATCATCAATGTTTTCATCTAATTTTATTGTAAAATAAATTGTTTCATCATCTCCATCTTTCAAATCAATCTCTGTTGCTTTTCCATCATCAATAGATTCACCATCAGAATATAATTCCCATTCAATTTCAATATTATCTAAATCCCAATCCCCTTTATTATCAACTTTAATTTCCACTTCAATTTCATCTTTCAAATACCATTCATCTTCATCCCCAAATCCTTCAACACTAACATCTTCAATAGAAACTTCTAAATCATCTTTTTCATTATTGTATTCACAGAAATTATTTTTTATAAAAGTCAATGTAGCTTCTGCAGTTCCATTAACAATTAAACTAGTAGTATATTTTTTTCCAAACTCAAAATCATCATCAAATCCGCCATAATCAATCGTGATTGTTTCTAAAGTATTATTTTCTATTGTTCTTGTTACAATATTTGTAGTATTCGGAAGGATATTAAAATAATTTTTAGCTGTTCCTTCTTCAATTTCATCAACATAAATGCTTATTTGAACAGAATCATTTCCGTTATTGTTGATTGTAAATACATAACTCCCATTTTCATCATTATAAAATGTTTTATCAGAAGCACTAACACTAATACTAGCACTAACTAAACTGAAAAATAGCACAAAAGCTAAAATTCCAAACCCAATTAAACCATATGTCTTTTTCATTTTACTATTTTGGAGTTACTATGGTTTATAAGTTTTTCTATCCTGTAGAAAATACTTCATAATTATCAATTAAACAAGTTCGGAAAAAGGTTTATATATCCTTTATTCGTTTTATGGACGATAAAATGGTATTAAAATCTAAAGAAAATTCTGTAGGTGCATGGGCATTCTTGATTGGTGTTATTCTAGCAATAATAATTGGAATTAGTACGACATTCTTTATTCCTATAGAACAAATATCCCAATATAGTTCACCAATTTATGCAATCTTGGTCCTTCTAGGTATATTTGTAGGTTATAAAATAGACATGGGCGGAAAAGATACGCAGAATTTCATGATATCTGGAGCAATTCTAGTAGTTGTAAGTAGATTCGGAATGGAAAGTGTAAAAGGATCATTAATAGGAATAGGAATTGGTGACTTGGTAACATCAATTTTCTCTGCACTATTAGTATTGTTTGTTCCAGCAACAATAGTTGTGGCAATAAAAAATGTATTTTCAATATCTAAGATTTAGATGCTAAATTAAAAGATATTTTCTACAAAAAAATTTACTGAATTAAATTCAGAATTAATACGTTTAATTATCGCCTGTGGCACAAACATAAATTTATGTTAGATATTTCCATAAATGCTCAAACCTTTCATGTTCTCCACTGGAACGGATAATTACAAATTTTATTACGAGAAAAGCGAGAGAATTTTCAATAATTATTTAGAGGAATCAATCAATTTTTCTAACTTATCCAAATTTATTAAAGGAGCTTCATTCAAATCCATTCTAGGACAAGCAGTATTTACCCAAAAATCAATTCCAAAATTTTCAAATTCAGAAATATCTATATTATTAGAAATAAAAATATAGCTCTTCTTTTCTTTCAATTTTTTTTGAAATTCAATGGCTTTATTCAATCTTTCCTGGCCAGGTTTTGTAGTAACCAAAATCCCAATAGTTTTAGCATTAAGATAACCCAAATAAGCACCTTTTTCTTTCCTTTCTAGATTTTGTATCTCTTCTTCCTTTATTTTTTCAATCTTTCCATTCTCCAAAATATAAGTTGGCAATTTACTTTCATAAGCTAAAGAAACAGAATGAAATTTACCCTGCCCTATTATTAATATTGCTCCAACCTCTTTTGGGAATCTAGGGTTGCTGCATCCAAGAACTTGTATCCTATAAACAAATCTTTCAGAGAATTCTTCATAAATTTTATTTGCAACCCCAATAAATTGATTAGAATAACAAAGAGCCAACTTTTTTTCAGGAATTTCTCCAATTAACTTTCCAATTTCATCATATTCCGGCTCTTTCTTAACAGTTACAGGAATAAATTTAGTTTTCATATGTTCTTAATTTTAATATTTTGATTTAATTAAGGACACCCGGAGGGCGACCATCACTATGTTTAGTGGGAGTATTAAAGTTTTCCACTTTAATCAATAATAGAAATAAGCAATCAATTTTAAAGTTAACTAAAAAAATTAATAATCTTCCAAAAAACTTTTCTTTTCAGTTTTTTCTTTAGGAATATCTTTTTCAATCTTAGCAAAAGAAGGAGTTACAATAACAGTAGTTTCTCCAAAGCCAGCAATACTTCCTTCCAAAGCATCAGCAGTTTTCTTAATCTTTGAAATAGCTCTCTTTAATTCAATAGGATCTTTTTTCTTCAATGTTTTAATATCAATAACAGCAATTGTATATCCTTCTCTTAAAACATTCAAAATATTATTTGCATCATCATAATCTTTCAAAGTAAAAAGCTTAACAAGAACTTTGTTTTCTTTCTTTTCTTGTTCTAAATCAATTTCCAAATATTCGTCGCCTAAGAACTCATCATTCTCAGAAGAACTAAACGCATTTCTTATTTTTTTGAATACCATATTAAATTTACAACAGATTTCTTTATAAAGATTTCGTCAATTTTTTATAACAATCAACCTATTTCTTCATTGGCGCCATAACTTCATCTCTCAACTTGTCCGCTTGCACTTTCAAAGATTCTTCTTGTTTTGTTAAAGCATCCAATCTCATTTTCAATAATTTCTGTTTATTTTCTAATTCTTCCTTGATTTTCTTTTTAGAAACTTTAATCATTAATTGTCCTATAATTTTATAAACATCTTCTTTAGATTTTTCAATTTCCTCCAATGCAGAATTTGTTTCAGAAACTTCCATTTGGAAAGCCTGTTTTTGCATAATAATTGATTGTAAATTCTGTTCTAGAAATTGCAACTGTTGTATTTTTTGATTTTGTTCCATCTTCAATTAATCTAAAGACTTACTCAGCCTTTACAACTTTTACTTTTGTTCGTGGCTTAAAGAAAATCTTTGAATCACAGTGAGGACACTTGAAACGTTTTTTCAAATCTTCACTTTGAATTTCTTTCCCACATTTGAAACATTTATATTCTGCCATTTTGATTAATCTAAATAATATGTGTTCGAAGCAAATTTTTTATCACATCTTGGACATTTCCAAATTCCCTTCGACAATCGTTTAATTCCAACTTTTTCACAAAAAGGACATTTTTGTTTAACACGTTGTTTACTTTCAACTTTTACAAGTCTATCTTTAACAGTCTTACCGTATCTAGCTCCAAACCTTCCTGCCGATTTTGTTTTTTTTGATTTTGTTGTCATTTTATTATAAAATGGGGCTGCCCGGATTTGAACCGGGGTCATGAAGTCCCAAACCTCATAGGCTAACCAGGCTACCCCACAGCCCCATAAATCATTTAGAGCGAGGGTAATTTATAAACCTATTTCTTTTCTTCAGAGGTCTCTTCAGCCTTGCTCTCTAATTTAAGTTGTTTATCTTGTTCAGCTTTCAATTTTTCAAAATAAGAATCCATTTCTTTTTTCTTTTCTTCAGGAGTTTCAGTAATTTCATTTTCAATTTCTTTATCGTATTTTCCTTCATCAATATCATCTCCAACTTCGCTTGCAGGTTTATTTTCAACTAAAATTCCCAAACTTGTACAACTTCCAATAGTTGTTTTAACCGCAGTTTTCAAATTATTACACAACAAATCATTCATCTTCGCCTTAGCAACTTTAATTATCTGTTCAATAGAAAGATTTGCAACTTTTTGTTTATCTTGTAATCCCGATCCTTTTTCAATTCCAGCTTCTTTTTTCAACAAACCAGAAATTGGTGGTGAAAAAACTTGAATTTCGAAAGTTTTAGCTCCTAAATCAACTTCAATTTCAACAGGAACTTGCATACCTTTGAATCCTTCTGTAGCTTTATTCACATCTTCTATAACTTTGTTAACGGGAATTCCTGCTGGACCCAATTTTTGCGCAATAGCTGGACCAGGCTTCATTGCTCCACCATCAACCAATAATTTTATGTTCATTCTTCTTCTCCTTCTCTTCGGATAACTTTAACATTATCCAATTTAATAGTAACAGGTAAAGGCACAACAGCACCAAGTAAACTCACTACTACTTCTTCTTTTTGTTTATCTATTCTTAAAACTTTCGCCTTTTCACCTTTCAAAGTAGAACCAATAATTTCTACAATGTCTCCTTCTTTGATTGTGATTGTAGCAGCACTAGGTTCAAGCATATTTTTTATTTCATCATAAGAAATAGTTTTTCCAATAATTCCTTTAATATAAGGTAAGTTGTAAACTGCTTCTTCAGCAGAATCTCTATCTTCAGATTCTAGAATAATATAACCTCTTAATCCATGAGGACATAGAACCGAATAAACATTCAAAGATTTCTTTTGAACTCTATCAGAAATCATTTCCAATGCTCTTGCTTCCTTGTTTGTTTGAACTTTTATAATAAATATCATCTTCGTGTTCCACTACGACTTAATCTCTTAAGAAGTAGATATTAATAATTGAGATATTTGATTTATAAACTTTTTGTTTATTTATTTTTCTTTACCCTCAAGTCTTATCATTAATTCTCCCTGAATTTCTTCATTTTTTTCATAAGTATAAAAATTATAGTCGGTCCAAACAGAATACTTGTAAGAATTTCCTTTTCTGCTATTATCTACTGAAAATTTTGTTCCATATATTTCTTCTACTGAATTACAATTTTCTTCGAGATAATCATGTATGGAGATTATTAGCTGACAATTTTTAACTCTTATTTCATAATCAGATACATCTTTCTCAATCCAATCTCCCTCAACTAATTCATCATATCTAATCAAAACCCTATCATTATAAAGATCTGGAATCAAGTCATTCCCCTCTTCATCACGGAATCCAAAATAAATATCTGAATTATTGCTACTTTTAGAATCAATTTTAAATTTAATTTTTTCTAATTTCAAATCATAATCAGAACAATCAAAATATTTTTTGAAGACATGTCCTTCTCCCCACCACTTGGCGGAACAATTTCCAGGGAACCAGGAAGAAAATTCAGATATTCCATCATCTTCTTTTAATTCTATAAATTCATTTTCTTTAACTTCTAATTTTTTATCTAATCTAGAAACCAATCCCCTAGAATCCTTGATTTCCATTGTTGGATTATATGTTCCTTCTTGATTATATTTATGATTAATTATATATTCTTTACTAAATTCTGTTTCCCATTCCCCATCTCCTTCAAAATCCCATCGAAAAAACAATTCTTCAAAATTATCCTCATCATCCGAACTAGTGCTCGCATCAAAATTAAAAACTGTATTTTCATTTCCATTTTCTGGAGAAATATTGAAATTTGCTGTGGGAGATAAATTTTCTTTAACAATTATCTCCAAAGAATCAGAAGAAACTTTCCCTGAAACATCCTTTATAGTTAAGATTGGCGTATATGTTCCTTCATCAACGTATGTATGCCTAGTTCTCCCATCAAAATTATCTTGATTTTCTGATTGTATTTCAACATTTCCATCATTAAAATCAAATTTGTATTCTATTATTTTACCTCTCGAATGGCTCGCATCAAAAACTGCTTCATGAGGTTTGAAACCTTCTAAGGGCAATGCAATAAGTTCAGCTTCTAATTTTCCAATTGAACCCGAATCTGAAATTTTCTTTTCAAAATTTAAAACACTTTTTTCATAATTCCCAAACCTTTTTGTTAACCATCCTGATTCAATTCCCAAGAGAACATCATAGCCTCCATACAACTCCCACCAGGGATCTTCCTCATTATCAATTTCCAACCTAAAATAATTTTCAACACCCGCAGAAGGGCCCACAACCTCATTAATTATCAAATTAAGTTTTGGTTTACAATAAGTAATTAATTCACCTTTAACAGAAGATTTAGGTTCATAAAATTCAAAAAAATTATAATAATCGCTCGTGAAATCCCAAGAACCATTTTTATAATATATCCCTCCTTCAAATTCAAATTCATTCATTACTTTAGAAGTTACATTTGCATCCAGTTTACCCCTTACACCAATATATAATTCCAGTTCAGGTTTTGCAACTAAAGGTATTGGGGCTCCTGGAATTTGAAAAGGAACTCCAGAAGCATGAAAAATCAAAATTTCTTTATCAAAATCAAAAAAATTCAAATTCGCAACAGCTTCAATTTCAGATTCTTCTTGGATTTCAGTTTCATATACAAATTCAATATTTCCCCAATTAAACTTCCCATATATTTCCGTTTCAATACTAAAATCAATTTGTCCTTTAATCCCAATTTGATCAAACTCAGTTTCCAGTAATCCATCTAAATCAATCAATGTCTCATCAAAAGTATAAGTAAATTTTCCTTTTTCATATTTTAATTTAGTATCTTCATTTGCAAAATCTTCAAGTTCAAAATATTTTGAATAATTAAAATTCCCTTCTTTTATTGCTTCATCTAAGGATGCATTGCTAGTTTCAAATGTTTTTCTTTCAGCACCAATTTTCTCAATTTTTTTCAAAAGGCCCCCCGGAGTTTTTTCATTAATGCCTGCAACCAATATATCTCCCTTAGAATATTCTTGAGCTTCATAGAACGTTATATTTCCCAGAGAATCAATACTATTAATTTCATTTATTTTTTCATCTGAGATTACTTCTACATTTTCATATAGTTCATTTTCTTTTTCAATTTCAACCTCTTCAAATTCAACTTTTGTACAATTAAAAAAAAGAGGTGCGGACATAAGAAAATAGACAAGACCTTTCCCGACACCTCTTTTAATCCTCGACGGAAATTTAGACATACAATACAAAAAACAAATTTTTTTCAAAACTTTTATCTCTAAATATAAAATAAATTTTTAAAATTCTGGACAAATAAATAAATTTTTTAACAAAAAATAATCTTAACCCTTAATTAATATTTTCTACTAAATCAGGAATATTACTCGAATATTTGCATGATTAAGGAAATAAGAAATCCAATGGCACCTAAAATTACAATTCCTATGGCAGAAACTTTAGCAGTAGTTTGAAATTCTTCTTTAGTAGGTTTTTTCAAAACTAACCATACTCTTTTACATTTTTTAAAAAAACGTTTAAGTTTTGCCATAATAGAATTATACTTTTTGGGTTTTTAAAATTATTCAATAAACTCAATTCCAAGTTCTTCTTCAATTTCTCTGTGTTTCAAAGATTCCATGCTTTCTCCTCCACCTAAAACTTGAGAACTTTTAACTCCAGTAACAATTAGGAGAACCCTAATTGATTTATCCATATCAGGAGAAATTTTAGCACCCCAAATCATTTTAGCTTGAGGGTTTAATTTATCTCCAACTGTGCCAATTATTTCTTTACATTCATCCAAACTCATATCCGAACCACCAATGATGTTAACCAATGCACCTTTTGCATCTGAAACATCCACATCCAATAAGGGATTATCCAATGCTTTCAAAACAGCATCCTGTGCTCGATGTTCAGTATCACTTTCACCCATACCAATAAGTGAAACTCCTCCTTCAACCATAACAGCACGAATATCTGCAAAATCCAAATTAACTAAACCAGAAGTCGTAACAAGTTCAGTAACTCCTTTAACAGCATTAGTCAATATTTCATCAGATATTTTGAAAGCAGTGTGCAAGGGCAATTCTGGAGCTAATTCTAAGAGTTTATCATTTGGAATAACAATCAATGTATCAACAACAGATTCTAATTTTTCTAAACCATAAATAGCATTTTCAATTCTTTTTTGGCCTTCAATTGTAAAAGGCATTGTAACAACTCCAATAGTTAGAGCACCTTGCTTTCTAGCAACAGAAGCCACAACAGAAGATGCCCCCGTACCAGTTCCCCCACCCATACCGCAAGTAATGAAAACCATGTCGCTTCCAGCCAATTTCTTTTTAATTTCAGATTCAGATTCTTTTGCAGCTTCTTCCCCAACTTTAGGATTGCTTCCTGCTCCAAGTCCCTGAGTCAATTCTTTTCCAATAAGAATTTTTTGATCAGCATTGGTATACAATAAATCTTGAGCATCAGTATTAATAGCAATAAGTTCTCCGCCTTTAATTCCAATCTCGCCCATACGATTCAAAGAATTATTACCTCCTCCTCCAATACCTATAACTTTGATTTTAGCAGATTGTTTGTTAATAATATCTGCTAATTCTCTATCAATCTCTTTTACCTCAGGAGAATTTCTTTTTTGTTCTTCAGAATAATCGATGTCCATAACAAAAAAATGACAATCCAGTTTATAAAAATTGTTGTGTCAGGAAATATGCAATTATTCTTTCTTCTCTTCAACTTCCAAATCCAATCCAAGCATATCCTTATATTTTTCCTTAAACATTTCCACAAATTTTTGAGCTTCTTTCGGAACTTTCATAATTAATTTTTTATCTTTAACTTCAAAATCAAAACCTTTTCTAAAGAAAAAATCATTAAGTGCACTCACTTTTTCATTAATGTCCTCAACCTTTCTTAATACCTTGATATGATAATCAACTTCTTTTCCAGCCAAAGGATTATTGAAATCAACCATTACTCTTCCCCCAGAAACAGTAAGCACCCTTGCAAGCTTCCCATCAAAATTAAAAATTGTTCCTGGTAAAGGATTCAGGTTATGTTTAATGAATTCTTTTTTTTGAATCATTTGTATTAATTTAGGATTTCTTTTTCCAAAAGCTTTTTCTGGTTCTAAAGAAACATCATATTCTTTTATTTCCTTTCCAATTAAAAATTCGTCAACTCCCTTAACAAACATCTCTTCTCCCAGACAAAAAATAAAAGGTTTAGGGTATCCTTTAATATTCCCTTTATCTAATTCTTCCTTAACATTAGAATCAAAAACATCCCCTTCTTTTGTTTTTCCTGTGAACTCAATCTCTATGAAATCTTTTTTCTTTAGTACCATGTTAACAAAATAATAAATCGCTTTATAAAATTAATTGAAATGGGTTATTGTATTTTTTCAATAAACAATATTTTTTTAACAACTATGCTAATTTTTATGCATCCAGGGGAACGGATAATTAAATTATTAATTATTGGCCTTCTGCAAGAAGGTTATCTCTTTTAGAAACAAAAATGAATAAATTTCTTTTCAAAAAAATAACAAACATTCACACAAACTTTTATAAACAAAACTTTTTTTTAACTATTATGGTAGCAAAAATTATTGGAGCAACTGAAGCTCGGGTTGGAACGAACATAACTTATGAAGGTGAACACTATACTGTTAAAAAAATGGATGTTTCTAAAACAGGAAAACATGGGCATGCAAAATGTAGAATTGAAGCAGCAAACATGTTTTCTGGGAATAAAAAAATATTTGTAATTCCTGGACATGACAAATTAGAAATTCCAATGGTTAACAAAAACAAAGCACAAGTTCTTTCAGTATCTGAAGGAAAAGCAAGCGTTATGGACTTAGAATCTTTCGAGACAATTGAAATAGATATCCCTGAAGAATTAAATGGAGAAATAGCAGAAAATGATAATGTTGAATACTGGGATATTGAAGGCAAATTAATCATGAAAAGAAAACTTTAAAAACTAATTCTAAATGTATGTATTATGGCAACTAAAATTCAAGAAGCAATGGACAGGATGTTCAAAAATATGTTTGTTTGTCAAAAATGTCAAACAAAAATGAGAGCTGATCCTCAAAAAATATTGAAAGGAAAAATTAAGTGTAGGAAATGTGGAAAAACACAATTCAGAGTTCTAAAGAAAAAATAATTTTTTATTTGATAATTAACCGCCACGCTTTTAAACTAACTTTAATTTAACTATCTAGGTGAAAAAATGAATTTTATGATTTTTGATTTGACATTGTTAGGATTATTTCTAGTCTTTGTTGTAACATTTCTATACAGGAAAAGAAAAAAAATAAAACGAGATGGTTTGCTTTATCTTTATAGAACAAGTTGGGGAATCAAATTAATCAAAAGAACTGGTGAAAAATATCATAAAACGTTAAAAATTTTAAGCCACGTTTCAGTTTGGTTAGGTTATGCTTTGATGGGAATTATGATTTATCTATTTGGTAGAATAGTTTACATTTATGTTTTTCATGCAGATATAGTTAGGGCAGTTAAGTTACCTCCAATAATGCCTTTAATTCCTTATCTGCCACAAGTATTCAAATTAAGTTTCTTGCCCCCATTTTATTTTTCATATTGGATAATTGTTCTAGCAATAATAGCAATAACTCATGAATTTTTCCATGGAATATTTGCACAAATTGCAAAAGTAAAAACAAAAACAACTGGTTTTGGATTCTTTCCTTTTTTCTTACCAGTTTTCTTAGCTGCATTTGTTGAACTTGACGAAAAAAATATGGTCAAGAAATCAAACTTTAAACAGAGGGCAGTATTGTCTGCGGGAACATTTGCAAACACATTGACAGCAATTTTGGGAGTCATATTAATGTTTGGATTTTTTTCTTTAACATTCTCTCCAGCAGGAGTAGTATATGATGATTATGCATATAATGTAGTAAACATTTCTTCTATAGATACAATAAATGGTTTGCCTTTAGAAAATGCATCAGAATTAGAAGGACTATTAACGGCAGAAATAAAAGTAAATGGGCAAACATATTTTGCATTAAAACAAATAGATGTCAAAAATAATTTAGTTGCATTATATTATGATTCTCCCGCAATTAATCAAAATGTCACTGGAGCAATAATTGCAATAAATGGAGAAAAGATAACCAATTTAGATAAATTATCTTTGGAAATAAACAAATATTCCGTTGGAGAAACAATCAATCTGGAGACATTTGATGGTGAAGAAAAAATAACGCAAGAAATAACTTTGGAAGAGTCCCCTGAAGGAGAGCCTTGGTTGGGAATAACATTTTTAGATAAAAAACCAAAAGGAGTTCTTGCAACAATCTCTGCTTGGACAACTTCATACAAAAAGCCCCACATTTATTATGAACCAGATTGGGAATTTGCACAATACATTTATGATTTATTATGGTGGTTAGTATTAATTTCATTCTCAGTGGCTTTAGTTAACATGTTACCAATGGGAATTTTTGATGGTGGAAGATTTTTCTACCTAACAATTTTGGCAATAACAAAATCAGAAAGAAAAGCAGAAAAAGCATTCAAAGGAATAACTAAATTTTTCTTGTTCCTATTATTAGTTATTATGTTGTTTTGGGTTAGAAGCTTTTTCTAATCATTTCCCTTTCCGATAAAAACCAAATAATTTTTTTTGCCTAATTTCAAAAGGTTCGTTTACATATCTAACATCTTCTATTGTATAGAAGGCTTTAGGATTAAATTTCTTTATTATTTTCACAACTTCTTTTAATTTCTTTTTATTAACGATAGTAAATATGATTTTAACTTCTCCTTTCTTTCCCTTCCCACTAGCTACAGTTATTTTATAATTTTTATTTTTGAATTCTTCAATCAATTCAGTAGCTTCTTTTTGCGTTATGATTCTAACTAAAACTTTTCCAACTGAAAGCTTTTCTTCCAACCACATTCCAACATATGTCCCTGCAGCAAAACCTCCTGCGTAAAAAATATAATAAAACCAATGACTAACTCCATTCATAATTTCTCCAATTGCAACAATCCAAATGAAAACTTCGAAAAATCCCAAAATAGGAGCAATTTTTTTTAATCCTTTAGAAACAAAAATCATTCGAATAGTCCCGATACTAACGTCTAAGATCCTTGCAAAAAATATTAACAAGGGTAATACAATATAATCAAAATAACTGAATTCCATAAGTCATATCCTCAATTAACTTTGTTTTTAAATCTTGTGCCCAGAATATTGAAAATTTACACAATTCCCCAAACTTTAAAACTATCTTCAAACCTATTCTATTATGTCAAAGGCAAGAAAACGAGTTAGAAAAGAAACATATGAATCAGTTGGAATTCACTCAGCTGTACAATTATGTAACTGGACAAAAAAATCATTGAAAGACGAAGGGGTTTGTTTCAAAGAAAAATTCTATGGAATAAAATCACACTTGTGTTGCCAGATGACCCCTTCAATTTTTTGCAATAACCGTTGCATACATTGTTGGAGAGATATTTCAAATTCAAGATTAGATTTCCCTGTAGAACCAGAAGATCCAAAAGATGTTTTAGATGGGGCAATAAAAGCTCAAAGAAAATTGTTAACCGGATTCAAAATAGACCCAAATTCAAAAGCTAAACAACTGTCACGTGCAAATCAAGAGAAACTCAAAGAAGCACAACAACCAAACCAATTTGCATTAAGTTTAACGGGGGAGCCAACACTATATCCAAAAATTGGAGAATTAATTTCAGAAATTCGTTCCCGTAAATCAACTTCTTTTTTAGTAACAAATGGATTACAACCAGAAGTTATTCAAAAACTAATTGATACAAAAAATCTCCCAACAAGATTGTATGTTTCAGTAAACTCCTCAAACAAAGAAGAACACAAAAAATTCCATAGGAGTCTTAAAGAAAATGCATGGGAAAAATTAATTGAGACACTTTCTTTGTTTCCAAAAATAAAAAAGAAAAATACAACAGTTTTTAGAATGAATCTTGTAAAGGACTTAAACATGAATGATAAATTTATTCCAGAATTCGCAGAATTAATCAAAGCCTCAAAACCAGATTTCATTGAAATAAAAGGATATATGTCAGTAGGATTCGCAAGAGAACGTTTAGGCTATGAACAAATGCCCACACACAAAGAAATGCTTGAATGGATAAATAAATTAGAAACAGAATTAGAAGGAACAAGATACAAACTACAAGACCAACACGAAGCTTCTAGAGCCTATGTGATGTGTAAGGATAAGAAAGATTTATTGATTAAGAAAGAGGATTATTAGAAATCATATTTTTTTCTCAAATCCCTGTAAATTCCAAAAAGTGCTTTTTCTTCAGATTCATCTAATTCTCTAATTAGACTATATTTTCCTTCTGTTTTTCCTCCAAAAGATTGATAATTATTTATTTGAATGTATCCATGAAAATGCCAATTTTCATCAGCCAACAAAATAGGATAATCTAATGGATAAACTCTTTTTCCATTTTTAGAAAAATCTTTAGTCTCTCCCAAAGTCAATCCTTCTAAATCTTTATTTTTTAATTTCAAAATCCAATTAAATTCTATGTTTTCTCCCATTTTACAAATAAACAACACCCTCTTTTGTTAATGCAACAAACCGAACCCCAACAGGCAATCCCAACAATCCAGAAACCAAAGCCATATGTTCTTTTCCATCCCCAGAAGCAATAGAACAAGCAACTTCCATACCTTCAAACTTTCCTTTTAACTTTTTAGAAAATTCTTCTTTCAAATCAACCAATTTTTTATTCAAATCAATTTTAACAAATTCAAAATTCTTTTCATGAGCAAAAGTCTTTCCTTCTTCTCCCCCTACCAAAACAATTCTTTCCCATTCCCCATATTTCATCAATCCCGAAACTTGCGCCCATGCCTCTTGGTCTTTAGATAACAAACATATTAATTCCATTTTATTTTTCTTCCTCAAATTCTATTCCAATTCTTTCAAGTTTATTCAAGAATAATTTAATTTGATTTTCATCCATAGAAGCAACATATACATTATAATTAGAGATTCTTTCACTGATTAAAGTACAATCATTCAATAAATCTATTGATGCACAACCCATTTTACAAACATGTTTTGAATCTTCTAAAATTTCATTTCTATATTTAGGTACAAATTCTTCTTTGATAACAATTTGTTTTACATAATCACTTTCCATACCCAAAAAAACAAACTTCACTTTTTAAGGATTATCGTAATCAATTATCCTTTACGCAAATATTTCTAATAACCTTAATAAATACCTCCCACCTTTTCAATACATGAAAGAGGCGTATCAACAATCAATTGAAAATCTCTATAATTTATTAAATTCTTCAGAATCTGGAATTTCAGAAAAAGAAGCAAAGTCTAGATTAGAAAAATATGGAAAAAATGTCATTGAAGAGAAAAAAAACTTTGAACCAATTAAAGTTTTTTTGTCACAATTTAATTCTTTTCTAATATATATATTGTTGATTGCAGCAGCAATTTCTTTTTTTATTGGACATTCATTAGATGGGTTTGTAATTTCCGCGATTGTTTTATTAAATGCATTCATTGGATTTTTCCAACAATTCAAAGCAGAAAAAGCAATTTCAAACTTGAAAAAATTAATTGTTCCAATGTCTACTGTGATAAGAGAGAATACAGTTAAAGAAATTCCTTCTTCAGAATTAGTTCCAGGAGATATAATAGTATTAGAGGCAGGAGATAAAATAAGTGCAGATGCGAGAATCATTGAATCAGAAAATGCAGCAACAATTGAAGCTGTTTTAACAGGGGAAAGCTTACCAATTTCAAAAGAAAAAACAACCCTCAATTCTAGGGCCCCAATTTCAGAAAGAAAAAATATGCTTTTTACAGGAACAAGTTTTGTAAGAGGAACAGCAAAAGCATTAGTAACTGGCACAGGAAAAGAAACAGTTTTTGGACAAATAGCTCAAGGACTACAAGAAATAAAAGTTTCAAAAACCCCGATGCAAAAAAGATTGGATAGGTTTTCAAAACAAATAGGTTTCATAATATTAGGAATAGTTTTCATAATTGCTGCTCTAGGTTTTTTAGAAAAATTTGATTTAGTAGAAATGTTTTTGACATCAGTAGCATTAGCAGTCTCTGCAATCCCCGAAGGCCTACCAGCTGTTCTAACGATTGGTTTTGCAATTTCTTCATTATTAATGTCAAAGAAAAACGTTGTAGTAAGAAGGCTCCCTGCAGTCGAATCTCTTGGAAGCGTTACAGTAATTTGCACAGACAAAACAGGAACATTAACTGAAGAAAAAATGACTATTGAAGAAATGTATGCGTCAGGAGAATTTTATGAAAAAGAAGGGAAATCAGTAATGCAAGAAAATAAAAAAATAGATCTAAAGAAACAAAAAGAACTTTCACATTTAATAAAAACAAGTATTCTTTGTAACAATTCAAGATATGAATTAGAAGGTGGAAAATATAGATTGATGGGTGATCCAACTGAAACGGCACTTCTGGAAAATTCATTAGATTTAGGTTTTGATAAAAAATTGCTAATAGAACAAAACCCCAGCATTAAAAAAATTGAATTTGATTCAAAGAGAAAAATGATGTCTGTGTTAAGAGACACAGGAAAAAATAATACACTTTACACAAAAGGAGCAATACAAAAAGTTATAGAAAAATCTGCTTTCGAATTGGTTAATGGACAAGTTAGGAGATTAGGTAGAAAAAGAAAAGAAGAAATATTGTTAGAAGCAGAAAAAATGGAATCAAAAGCATTAAGAGTTTTGGCTTTTGCATACAAAGTTCTTTCAAAAAAAGAGAAAATAAAAGAAGACAATTTAATTTTCATCGGATTTGCAGGAATGATTGATCCTCCCAGGGAAGAAGTGAAAGATGCAATAAAAGAATGTGTTGATGCAGGAATCAGCGTGAAAATGATTACAGGGGATTCAGAAATAACTGCAAAAGCAATTGGAGAAAAAATAGGTTTAATTGGAAGAGTTGTAAACGAACATGAGTTAGAAAAGATGTCTGATGAACAATTATTAAAATCAATATCAGAAATAGTTATTTTTGCAAGGGTAACACCAAAACAAAAATTAAGAATAACAAATATTTTACAAAAACTCAATGAAACAGTTGCAATAACAGGGGATGGAGTTAATGACGTTTTAGCCTTGAAGGCTTCAGATGTTGGAATTGCTATGGGAAAAAGAGGAACAGATGTTGCAAGAGATGTTGCAGACATAGTTTTAGTTGATGACAATTTCGCATCAATTGTTGAAGGAGTAAAAGAAGGAAGAAAAACTTATGACAATGTAAAAAAATTCACCAAGTATCTTTTAGCAGTTAATTTTGCAGAGATTTTTTTGGTCCTCTTTGCTTTAATTTTTGGCATGCCCCTTCCATTAATCGCGTTACAAATATTGTGGATTAATTTAGTAAGTGATTCTTTTCCATCTCTATCTTTAGTTTTTGAAAAAGGTGAAAACACCATGAGATCAAAACCCCGGGCGGAGAAAAGCATGTTATCTGGAATTTGGAAATATATAATAATTGCAGGTATTGTAGCTTTTGCAGCAAAACTTTCAATATATTTGATTTCAATGAACTCTGGAAATTCAATAGAACTTACAAGAACATTGGTTTTAACTGGAGCAATAGCCTATGAATTATTATTTGTTTACACGGTTAGATCAAATGAATCTCTTCTAAAAAGAGGAATATTCTCAAACAAATGGCTGAACTATGCAGTTTTATTCTCTTTGGCTTTACATTTCGTTTTACTTTACACACCTCTAGGAAACTTTTTTGATGTGGTGCCCTTGACTTTAAACAATTGGTTATTTGTAATTCCTTTTGCATTTTCAGGACTAATAATTTTTGAAATTGCTAAG
>CAYSCL010000008.1:17307-25953 GCA_964429545.1 Candidatus Woesearchaeota archaeon | reverse complement strand
CATTCAATTCAATCATAGGAAAAATGATTGTGACAAAAGAAGGAAAAAGATTAGGATTTGTTAAAGATATTACTTTTGAAACTAAATCAGGAGAATTAATTAATTTAGTTGTTAAAGATTCAACAATTTATACAAAAAATCTAAATTTAGAAAGATCTAATTCAAATGAGTTATTAATTCCTTATTCTTCAATAATAGCAATTGGAGATTTTGTAATTGTTTCTGAAGAAGATTTAATTTAATTTTAATATTTAATTTATTATTATTATTATTATTATTCTATCTTTCTTTTCTTATTTATTTAATATATTATTTAATACAATAAAATACAAATCTTTAAAAATAGAGAAAATTATTGTATGATTACAATGAAATTAATAGGATTTAATTTTACTAAGATAAGTGTAGAAAAGATGGGAAAAATCTCAAAAGATTTGAAAATAGATACTTCAATTAATATTGATTCTATTGATGAAGTAAAAAATGAGATGATAAAATCAAAAGATTTATTTCTAAATATAAAATTTAATTATAAAATTAATTATAATCCTAAAATTGCATTAATTGATTTGTCAGGAAATATTGCAATTTCAGTAGATTCTAAATTAGGAAAAGAAATAGTAAAAGATTGGAAGAGTAAGAAGATTGATGATAATACAAGGATTACTATATTTAATGCAATTTTAAGAAAATCTAACATAAAAGCTTTACAACTTGAAGAAGAAATGAATCTTCCTCCTCATTTTCAATTACCTTCTCTTAAAGCAAAGAAATAAATTCTGATTTTTCTTTTTAATAATATATTTAAAGTTATTCGGTATAATTTAATTATGAAAATTTCTGAAGAAAAAAGAAACAAAATTTTAGAACAAATTTTAGCCCACTTGTATAATTTAAATCCTCAACCTTTATTCACTTCATATATTGCTAAAGAGATTGCAAGGGATGAGGAATTTGTAAAAAAATTATTATTAGAATTAAAAAATAAAAAATTAGTTATAGAAATAAAAAAAAATAAAGAAGGGAGGGACTATATTAGGAGATCCCGATGGAAACTTTCTCCTCAAGCATATGAATTATATAATAAAAATCAATTCTAATAACTATTTTAAAACACATTAAATCTTTTAAAGAAGTATATACATTCTTTTTAATGGAAGGAATAAAAGAGGCATTTGATAAAGTAAAAGAAGACATATCTTTCTTAGGAGAAGAAATTATTTCAATAAAAAAAGAATTATTTGAAACAAGAGATAGGATGATAGAAATCTGTGATATAATCTCAAAAATTTCGGATAAGAACACAAATAATGAAAAAAAAGAATATGTGTTAAATATCCCTCTTTATAATAAAATCACAGATTTAGACACATCTTTAGACAATAAGACACATATTTCAACAGGAAATAGGGGTGTCGAGACAAATTCGACAGATAATTCGACACAACAATTCAATATTAAGGCTTTAAATGACCAAATTTATAGTATTTCCACAGGAAACAGAGGGGTTCAGACAGACAGACAGACAGACAGACAGACAGACAAAACACAGGAAAAAAGTTCGGATAATCAAAATAATTTCAATCTTGCCAATTCTAATGAATCTTCTCAACACACAGAAAATTTAGAAGTCGATTCAGTTTTAGATACCTTAAATTCATTAGATAATTTGAAAAAAGAGATTAGATTAAAATTCAAAAGGCTCACAGATCAAGAATTACTTGTTTTCTCAACAATATATCAACAAGAAGAGGAACTAGGGTATTCCGACTATAAATCTCTTTCCAGGAAGCTTAATTTAAGTGAAAGTTCAATTCGTGATTATGTTAGTAGATTAATTTCTAAAAACATACCTTTAAACAAAAATAAGGTCAATAACAAAGGAATACGTCTTAGCATATCTTCTTCCTTGAAGAAAATAACTTCTCTTGATACTATAATTCAATTAAGAGACCTATAATTTAAAATTTTAAGGGTTATTTGTTCTTTCATTTTATTATTTTTTCCGTCGATAAAATAAAAAACCTTATTTCTTATTTTAAGTTATTCGGTATACAGAATAAATGAAATCCTTTTTCTCTCACTTTTTTCTTTTATTTTCTCTCTCCTTTTTCACCTCTTTTTTGTTATAATTTACAGGACCTTGTCCTGTTTTTTACTCTAACTTTTTTGTTTTTTGAATCTTTTTCTCACTTTTTACAAAATTTAATCTTTTTCTTGATCTTTTTTTGATTTTTTATCATTATTAACTCTCACTTTCTGCTTTTTTAACAGTTTTTCTTTGATTTCTTCAGGTATGTATATCCTTTTTTTGCCATTCTTTTCAACTATTTCCTCTATTAAACTCTCACTTTTCGACTTTATGGTGTTTATTTGACCCCTTACAGTAGATTTTTCCTTATTTAGCATAGAAGCAAGGTCATCATAGCTCAATTTCATGTCAGTATTCAAGAGTATAAACAGTATTGCTCTCTCTGTTACTGAAAAACTGCTTAAATTTGGTGTTTGAACATCTGTTTGAACACCTGTTTGCACAGGATAAACAATTGTTTGTTTATTCAACACCCGTTCGTTTGTTTTAGATGGCCGTTTAAACATGCTGTTTGTATTGAAATCATTCATGATTGAAACAACATTTTTTAGGCCATCAATTTCTTCTTGAACCGTCGACAAAAGTTCTTTTAATTCGTTTATATCTTTTTTTTGTAATTCTTTTTCAGAATCTAGGTGTTTAATCCATCCACTAACAGAAACAAGATCTTTTTTAACACTATCAAAACCTTTTTTTGTTTCTTCTTTTATCTCTTCCAATCTCTTTTTTCCATTAAACAGCCAAAACATACTAATAATTAATCTTTTTTATTTAAAAATGTTTGCTAAAAAACAGCGTATATACGTCGATAAAGAGGCATTTTTTAGCTATTTTTACTTGTTTGTCGAATTGTCTAAATTTTTGTTAAAAAATAAATTTTAAACAACAATAAACACCCTTAAACAGCATTAAACAACAATAAACAGCCTGTTTGGACACAAATAAACACTTTTGAACAGCCTCAAACAGATCTATATTCTGTAATTTTTTTATTACTTTAAATTATACAATCTTTTAGTTTATATTAGAAAATATTTGTTTCTTTCATTAATATTTGGTGTTTAAACGCCCATATTTACACTTGGTTTCTCTCTAAAGATATCAAATTAAACAGCTGTTCAATTCAAATAAATACCTGTTTAGAAAAAAATAAAATAAAATCAATTCTAAAAACAATTTATTTTTTCAAGTCTGTCTGTTTGTCTAATTGCTAAACAGCTAAAAATTTACAATTCATATACTAAGTTAACCTAAGTACATAAATATTTTTTTAAATTTTGAAAAAAATTCCAAAAAATTTTGAAAAAATCTTAAATTAAATTTTTGATATTTTTTAGCCTTGGTTTAACTCAAAATAATAAAAATCTCCTTTCAAAAAGCTTTATTTAGAAAAGATTAAAAAAAGTTCTTATAATCAAAAAGAAAGTTCTTATAATCTGAAAATTTCTAAGAATTACAAAAATAAAATGAAATAGATAAATTATACGAACTATTTTAGTTTAAAATTTAATCTTTTTTAATTCTCTTTTTTATGCAATGAAAAATTAACAATTTATAGTATAAAAAGTTCTTATAATCAAAATATTAACAAAGGATCTAAGTTAACAAAAAATAAGTGGAATAATCCTTCTTTAATTAAATTCCTAAAAAATATGCTGTTTAAACATAAAAAATAGCCAATTTATCGCTAAAATAAGGTTAATACAAGGAAAGTTCGTACAAGATATATTATGCGAAGTATGCAAAATTGGCCATTTTAGGCTCTAAAATTTCTGTTCAAAAATTGAACAGCTGTTTGAATAAATAAACAGGCAATGGGGCTGGCTCCCAAAGGTTTAAACCAAAATAATATGTTCATATCAAATGATCCAAAAAATGGTTAAAAGAATTATAAATATTGAAGATTTGCCCATTATAGGAAACAAAAAGTGAGAGTTAGAAAAATGTAATTTTTGATTAATTAAGGTTACTTAGTGCACAATAATTTCAAACAAAGTAAAACAAATAATAGATTATCCTCTTTACCGAATAACTTTTTTCAAAATAATGGTGCAAACAATCTTAAATACTATTATTCTGTATATAATTCATGATAAAAGAGATTTTTTTAGCAGTAATACAAGGTATAACTGAATTTTTGCCTGTCTCTAGCTCTGGACATTTAGCATTAATATCTAATATAATAAGTGAACCGAATTTGTTTTTTATGGTGGCCATGCATTTTGCCTCTTTATTAGCAATTTTGATATATTTTAGAAAAGATATAATAAATTTATTCTATTTTCAAAAAAAAGAAAATTGGCAATGGTATAAAACAATAATAATTGGTATTATTCCTGCCGGAATAATAGGATATTTCTTTGCAGACTGGATAGATGCAGCAATAAAAAATTATGCAATGATAGGGACTGGATTTTTATTTACCACTTTAATTTTATTATCTAGTAAATTAAAATCTGGAAAAAATAAAAAAATTACACTCTTAGATTCTTTAATTATGGGAATCAGTCAAATATTTGCATTATTTCCTGGTGTAAGTAGAAGCGGAACAACAACAGGAACAGGAATGTTAAGAAAAATAAAACCCGAAATAGCAGGAAAATTTTCCTTTCTTATGTTCATTCCTTTGATGATTGGAGCAATGATTCAACAATTAAGTGGATTTTATTTCAATTGGGATTTAGGGGTAGCTTTCATTGTTTGCTTTTTGGTAAGTTTGGCTTCACTAAATCTTTTTTTCAAAACACTGAAAAGCGGAAAATTCTGGCTGTTTGCTGTTTGGACAGGTTTGATGACAATATTAAGTTATGGTTTGTATGTGTTTTAAACAACCAAACAATCATTTAAACAACCTTACTACTCAATATTGACTACCAAATCATTTAAAACACGTCATTTTCTTCAATTTTAATGAAAAATATAACAATAAAAGGAGCAAGAGAACATAACCTGAAAAATATAGATGTGGCTTTGCCAAAAGAGAAATTTATAGTTATAACTGGGCTTTCAGGTTCAGGAAAATCAACTTTGGCTTTTGACACTCTTTATGCTGAAGGTCAAAGAAGATATGTGGAATCTTTATCAGCTTATGCTAGACAATTCTTAGGTTTAATGAATAAACCAGACGTGGATTCAATTGAAGGACTTTCTCCTGCAATTTCTATAGAACAAAAAACAACCTCTAAAAATCCAAGATCAACAGTTGGAACTGTTACAGAAATTTATGATTATTTAAGATTGCTTTATGCAAGAATTGGAACGCCATACTGTCCAAAACACAACGAACCAATAGAGTCACAAACAGCAGAACAAATAGTAAACAAAATCAAAGAGGAATACAAGAATCAAATAACAATTCTTTCTCCAATAATTATACAGAAAAAAGGAACATATGAAAAATTACTTTTAAATTTAAACAAGGAAGGTTATGCAAGAGCAAGAGTTAATGGAAAAATAATTAGGACAGACGAAAAAATAAAACTAGCAAGATATGAGAAACATGATATTGATGCAGTTATTGATAGATTAGAAACAACGGACATTTCAAGGTTAACAGAAGCAGTAGAATCTGCATTAAAAAAATCAGACGGATTATTAATCGTTCAAGACTCAAACAACCAAGATAAACTTTTTTCAGCAAATTTAACCTGTCCAAAATGTGACATGACTTTTGAAGAACTTCAACCCCGAATGTTTTCATTTAATTCTCCTTTTGGAGCATGTGAAGAATGCCATGGGCTTGGAGTAAAAATAGAATTTGATTCAGATCTAATAATTCCAGACAAATCAAAATCAATAATTGATGGAGCGATAGCTTGTTATCCTAGGGGTGAAGCAAGTTGGAGAATGACACAAATACAAGCTGCAGCAGATGAATATGGTTTTGATTTGTTTACTCCTGTGGAAAAATTAAAGAAAAAACATTTAGATATTTTGCTCTATGGAACAGGGGAAGAAATTTATAAAAAAGATAGATTTGGAAGAAAAAAAAAATTAACTTATGGATGGGAAGGAATAATTCCTCAGCAAGAAAGGTTATTAAGAGAAACAACTTCAGAATATAGGAAAAAAGAATTGGAAAAATTTATGCGTTCAACGATTTGTCCTGTGTGTGGTGGAAAAAGATTGAAAGAAAAAATACTTTCTGTAAAAATAAATAATAAATCTATAATTGATGTTACAGAATTATCTATAAAATATGCGGCAGAATTTTTCAAATCTTTAGAACTAACAGAAAAACAAAAGTTTATTGCAAAACAAATTCTAAAAGAAATAAATGAGAGATTATCTTTTCTAAATAATGTCGGACTTTCATATCTTAATCTTTCAAGATCTGCAGGAACTCTTTCAGGTGGAGAAGCACAAAGAATTAGGTTGGCAACACAAATTGGTTCAAATTTAACAGGGGTTTTATATGTTTTAGATGAACCTTCAATCGGATTACATCAAAGAGATAACCATAAATTAATTGAAACTTTGCATAAATTAAGGGATTTAGGAAATACTTTGGTTGTAGTTGAACATGATGAAGATACAATCCGTGCTGCAGATTATGTTGTGGATATTGGTCCTGGAGCAGGAATTCATGGAGGAGAGATAATTGCAGAAGGAACACCTAAAGAAATTGAGAAAAACAAAAAATCTTTGACTGGCCAATATCTGAAAGGAAAAGAGGAAATTTCTGTTCCAAAACAAAGAAGGGAAAAACAAACACCAATAAAAATTGCTGGTGCGCAAGAAAACAATCTAAAAAATATAGATGTGGAAGTTCCAACTGAATGTTTAACTTTAATTACAGGAGTTTCCGGTTCAGGAAAATCAACATTAGTTAATGAAATACTTTACAAGGGATTGGCAAAAAAACTAAACAGAGTTTCAAAAGAAAAACCCGGGAAGCATAAAGGAATTTATTCTGATGCTTATTTAGATAAAGTAATTGTAATTGACCAATCTCCTATTGGAAGGACTCCAAGATCCAATCCTGCAACTTATACAAAAGTTTTTGACGAAATTAGAAATTTATTTGCAGAAACAAAAGAAGCAAAATTAAGGGGATATAAGCCGGGAAGGTTTTCTTTCAATGTTAAAGGTGGAAGATGTGAAAAATGTTCAGGAGATGGAACAATAAAAATAGAAATGAATTTCTTACCCGATGTTTATGTTGAATGCGAACAATGTAAGGGTAAAAGATATAATCGTGAAACATTGGAAGTGAAATATAAAGGAAAATCAATTGCTGATGTTCTAGACATGTCTGTAGAGGAAGCATTGGATTTGTTACAATTTGTTCCAAACATTAGAAATAAATTACAAACTTTGGCCCAAGTAGGTCTAGGATATATAAAATTAGGACAGGCAGCCACAACTTTATCTGGAGGGGAATCACAAAGAATCAAATTAACAAAAGAGTTGGCAAAGCGTTCGACAGGTAGAACACTTTATATTTTGGATGAACCCACAACAGGATTGCATTTCCATGATGTCAAAAAATTAATTGATGTTTTGCAAGGGTTGGTAGATAAAGGTAACACAATGGTGATAATTGAACACAATTTAGATGTAATAAAATGTGCAGACCACATAATAGATTTAGGTCCTGAAGGGGGAGAAGGTGGAGGAGAAGTTGTAGGAATTGGAACTCCTGAAGAATTAGCGGATAACAAAAATTCTTGGACAGGTAAATATTTGAAGAAACTTTTGAAATAAATACAACACGACAATTTTTATAAAATACTTTTTCGATGAATTAATATGATTGAAGAAAATAAATTAGAAATTTATTTTGATGAAGAGTTAAATTATAGCCCTTTAGCATACAAAATGGATACAGCATATAAAAATTTACACTCTGCAGCATTAAAAGCAAAAGAATTTTTAGATTATGGTTTAGAATCTCAAAAAAAATATTTGGAAAAGAAAGAACAAGCAAGAGATATGGTTAATTATTTTTCTAAAAATGTTGAAGAATTTTATAAAAAAACACTAGATAGAGAACAATATGATTATTTGTTAAATAATGAACCAAAAAAAATCTTAAAAGATATAGCTCCTAAATTAAAATTCTAACTAAACCAACCAGCAATTTTCAATCCGATTTTTGTAAAAAACATTTTTGTTTTTTTTCCAAATCCAACACCTTTAATCTGAATTTCATCCCCTAACATGGAATTAAATTTGTCTAATGTGAATCCTGTTTCAAATGCTAAAAATACCGAGTAGTCTTTTATGTAAACATTGTATGTAGCTTCAGGATTTTCTTCACAACCCAAATCTGAAACAACACTTTCAGAAATTTCTAAATACCCAAAATTTTCATCTGCAATATAAACATTAAAAATTTCATCACTGTAGGGTATTTGTTCGGGTATTTCAATTCCTACAATTTCAGCTTTTCCTTCTTCCAACATCTCACAACCAATTCCATCCAAGTCAGTTTGAGTTAAAGAACTAACAAAACCAAATAGAATAATTCCTAACAAAACCCCAAATATTATTTTTTCCCTCATATCCAAAAATAACCAAACCACTTTTATATACTTTTTCTTTAATTTTAA
>CAYSCL010000008.1:7280-17207 GCA_964429545.1 Candidatus Woesearchaeota archaeon | reverse complement strand
ATCTAAAAAAATAATTTATATAGGAAAAGCAAAAAACATCAAAAAAAGAGTTACTTCTTATTTTAATAAAAAAGATTTAGATTCTAAAACAAAAGCAATGCTTTCACATGCAAAACAAATAGATTTCATAGCAACAAATTCAGAAGTTGAAGCGATGATACTTGAAAGTAATTTAATTAAAAAGCACAAACCTAAATACAATATTGATTTGAAAGATTCAAAATCTTTTGCTTATATAGAATTGACAAAAGAAGAATTTCCCAGATTAACAATTGCTAGGAGTCAAAGTCTTAAACAAAGGAAAGAAACGGGAAATCTTTTTGGACCCTTTGTTTCTGGGGAGGCAAGGAACCAAATTTTAGATATAATTAATAAAACATTCAAATTAAGAACTTGTAAAAAAGTCCCGAAAAGAAAATGTATTAGATATGATATTGGAATTTGTTCTGCGCCTTGTATAAATAAAATAACAAAAGAGGAATATCTAAAAGATATTGAGAAAGCAAAATTAATTTTGAAAGGGAAATCAAAAATTGTCCAAAAAAATTTGAGGGAATCAATGGACAAATATTCAAAGGAACAAAATTATGAAAAAGCACTAATTGCAAGAGAACAACTTTCTTCGTTAGAATATTTAAAAGAAAAACAAACAGTTGAAAGGCAAAAAAAACACAACGAAGATATAATAAACTTTATTTCGAAAAACGAAAAAGTTTATTTGATGTTGTTTAATATTTACAAAGGAACTTTAGAAAATAAAAAATCATTTGAGTTTGACTACAAAGATAATTTTTTAGAAGAATTTTTAATCCAATATTATTCAGAAAATAAAATTCCAAAGAATATTGTTCTTCCAAAAAAAATTCCAATGATTGAAGAATATCTGTCAAAGATAAAAAAATCAAAAGTAGAAATAATGGTTCCACAAAAAGGAGAATTAAAAAATCTTTTAGAATTGGTAAAAAAGAATATTGAAATCCAGTATTTTGGAGACACAGAAAAATTAGATGAATTAAAAAAAAGATTAAATTTACAAAAATTACCCGAAATAATTGAATGTTTTGATATTTCACACTTGGGGGGAACAGAAGTTGTAGCATCAATGGTTCAATTTAGAATGGGAAAACCAGACAAAACAAATTATAGAAAATTTAAGATAAAATCACAAGATAAAAACGATGATTTTGCTAGCATGTTCGAAGTAATAAAACGAAGATATTCAAGATTAAAAAAAGAAAAGAAAAATTTCCCAGACTTGATTGTAGTTGATGGAGGCCTGGGGCAACTGAATTCTTCAATTAAAGCACTGGAAGAAATTGAAGTCCGAATTCCAATTGTATCTTTAGCTAAGAAATTTGAAGAAATATATCTTCCATCTGGAAAAATCCTACAGTTAGGAGAAAAAAATAAAGCTAGGAAATTATTAGAAGCAATAAGAAACGAAGCCCATAGATTCGCTATAAAATATCAAAGAGAAAGGAGAAGGAAGAGTTATTTCAAATAATTCCATTCTTACTTAAAATATAACCAACAATTCCTGCAAGAACAAATGCTCCTAAAATAACCAAAATAAAAAGTTTAATATTTTTCTCACGAGAACTTAAATCACCCCAATTTTTCCTATTCTTCTTCCATTCTTCTCTATGACTTAATCCAATGATTAAGAATGCAATTCCGACAGTGAATAATGCCCAATTGTTCGTAGTAATCATTAAAGGAATTCCAGCTCCTATCCACATAATTCCCAATATGAAAAATGTATAATAATCTGTTTCTTTTTTCTTTTTGGTTTTTTTCTTTTTCATAAATATTAATTGAGTTTTTTGTTTAAATAATTTTAGAAGTATAGGTTTAAATATTAGCTAATCATAATATTTTATCACAACACAAAGGGGGTGATTCCCGTGGCAAAAGCTAAAGCAGCAAAGAAAAAACCAGCTAAAAAGAAATAACTTTTTTATAATAATCTAATAATTTTTTATCTTTATTTTTTATCTTTCTTTATCCTCTTTTTTCCCAAAAACTTAAATCCCCTTAATTCTCCATTTTTCTATGAAACAAAATAAATTTAAAATTAAATCAGATCACCAGCCGACAGGCTCCCAACCAGAAGCAATATCAAAATTAACTCAAGGAGTAAATGATGAACTAAGGGCACAAACACTTCTAGGAGTAACAGGTTCAGGAAAAACATTCACAATTGCAAATGTAATACAGAACACTCAAAAACCAACATTGGTAATAGCACACAATAAAACCTTAGCAGCACAATTATATGAAGAATTAAAAGAATTATTTCCAAAAAATAAAGTAGAATATTTTGTTTCATACTATGATTACTATCAACCAGAATCTTACATGCCAACAACTGACCAATATATAGAAAAAGATGCAGCAATAAACCCTAAATTGGATCAAATGCGTCTTGCTGCAACAGCTGCAATTTTAGGAAGACCAGATACAATAATTGTTGCTTCAGTTTCTTGTATTTATGGTTTAGGAAATCCAAAAAATTATATGGGTTTTAGATTCGGTTTAGAAAAAGGACAAAAAATTTCAAGAAAAAAAATTCTAACAAAATTAATTGGATCACAATATGAAAGAAATGATACAGAATTGCAACCTGGAAGATTTAGGGTAAAAGGAGATACAATAGATTTTATCCCCCATGATATTAACAACATAATGCGGATTGAATTATTTGGAGATGAAATAGAAAAGTTAATAGAAATAGACAAAATAACCGGGGAAAAAATAGAAGAATGGGAATATTTTGCAGTATATCCAGCCAAACATTTCATGGTTCCAGAAGAAGAATTGAATGATGCAATAGAAGATATTAAACAACAATTGAAAAAAGATTTGAAAGGGATGGACATGCTGGAAGCCCATCGGTTAAAACAAAGAACCCAACATGATATAGAAATGATAAAGGAAACAGGTTATTGTAAAGGGATTGAAAATTATTCAAGACATTTCGATAGAAGGAAAGTTGGCCAAAGGCCTTATTGTTTACTAGATTATTTTCCAGAAGATTTTCTAATTGTAATAGACGAATCCCATCAAACAATTCCACAATTGAATGGTATGTACAAAGGAGACAAAGCAAGAAAGAAAAATCTAATTGATTATGGATTTAGATTAACCTCTGCTTATGATAACAGGCCATTAAAATTTGAAGAGTTTGAAGAAATTATGAAACAGAATCAAACAGTATTTGTTTCAGCAACTCCGGGAGCATATGAATTAGCAAATTCAGAAAAGTTAGTAGAACAAATAATTAGGCCTACAGGATTGGTAGATCCAGAGGTAGAAGTAAGGTCCTTGAAAGAACAAGTAAAAGATGTAAAAAAAGAAATTGAAAAAACAATAAAGAAAGGAGATAGGGTTTTAGTTACAACATTAACAAAAAAATTAGCTGAAGAATTGTCAGAATATTTGGCAGAACAAAAAATAAAAACTAGGTATTTGCATTCAGAAATAGATACTTTAGAAAGATCTGAAATAATTCGAGAATTAAGGTTAGGAGAATTTGATGTTTTAGTTGGTATTAATTTGTTGAGGGAAGGATTAGATATTCCAGAAGTTGGTTTTGTTGGAATTTTGGATGCAGACAAAGAAGGGTTCCTAAGGAATGATAAATCACTAATTCAAACAATAGGGAGGGCTGCAAGAAACAAAAATGCAAAAGTGGTTCTCTATGCAGATGTTATGACCGATTCAATAAGAAATGCACTAAATGAAACAGAAAGAAGAAGAAAAATTCAATTAGAATACAACAAAAAACACAAGATAACTCCAAAAACAATTAAGAAACCAATAAGAGAAAAGAAAGTAGAAATAATTGATACAAAACATATACCAAAAAAAGATATTCCAAATATGATAATAGAATTACAAAAAGAAATGGAAAAAGCTGCAAACAATCTAGACTTCGAAACAGCAATAATGCTCCGGGACAAAGTCAAAAAATTGCAGGAAAGAATAAATTAAAAATAAAAACAAATCAAACCCTAAAACTCAGTACTAGCATATTTTGCATATTCGTCTTCTTCGATAGGTTCTCGTCTTTCGAATCTTGGTTTTGAATGACTTCGTTCTTTTTCTTCGGCAACATTCACTGTAAGTTTACGGCCTTCAATTTCTTTTTCGTTCATTTCTTTAATGGCCTTATCAACACTTTCCTCATCAACAAATGTCACAAATCCAAAACCCTTGCTTCGGTTACTGTCACGATCTGTAATTACAATACAATCTTCTATTTCTCCGAATTTAGAAAACATTTTTTCCAAGTCTTCAGTTTTCAAATCAAAATCCAAGTTTCCAACAAAAATTTTCTTTTTCACTTTATTTCCTCCAGTTCTTTATTTATTTATATTCAAAAAATAACAAAAATAATAATTAATTAGATTAAACCTATTCTCTAGGTTCTCTAGGTTTAGCTTCATTAACAGTCAAAGGTCTTCCTTCAACTTCTTTTTCATTCATTTCAGCAATAGCTTTATCAGCATCTGCATCATTTACGAAAGTTACGAATCCAAAACCTTTTGATTTTCTATTATCAAATCTATCTAAAATAACAGTTGCATCTTCAACTTCACCATATTTTGAAAAAATATCTCTAAGGTCTTTACCTCTAAGTTTGAATGCTAAGTTACCAACGAACAATTTTTTACTCATCTTAATTTTCCTCCTTTCCGTTTTTCTAACATAATCGGAGGTAGAACTCCACGCGAAACACTGAACAGGACACAACTTACAATAAATGTTCCTTTATAGATTTATTGTTTTTGAAATTATTTATGGTCCCATTTTTCTATTTCAATATTATTATAGTCATAAAATTTTTTGTTTTCTAAATTATATTGGCCTATAAATTTATTATTTGTCTTAAAATTAAATGGATTTTTTTGTAATAAATAAACTTGTGCTTTGGGAGGAATTCCTGGATAAATAAGCAAAATATTTTTCTCTCTTCCTTGAACATACTCATTAGTAAATCTAATTTTTTTGAACAACCCCAAGTAAACCATTAAATGTTCCTCTAAGAAAAAATTCACTTGATCATTCGTTAATTTTCTTTTATTAAATTTGCAATCTTCTTTGAGATATTTTCTAAACAATTTATCTTTTTGATAAAAATTTTTTAACTTCTTAAAATAAACATTAAAATCTCCTTCAACTTGGAAATACAAATTGCTCCAACTTCCAAAATGAAATGCATGTTGAATTTGCATTTTCATCCTATTTTTATGAATAGATTTTTCCATCCCTTTTTTATGTTGGACAATTTGAAACATAAATTTTTCTTTAATTTTGGATGATTTTTCTTTCGAATTCATGTAAAGAAATTCTGTATAATTCATTTCTAATCCTATCTTTGGTTCACCTGCTTTTTTATCTCCAAAATAATTTAAATAATCCATGCATTTTTTTACACTTTGTTTGGTGCTAATATTGGACATAGAAATGGGGAACCATAATATGCTCCAATCTTTTAATGGTTTAATATCAAAAAATTTATTTTTTTCCATTATAAAATAAAGAGAAAAGTTATTTATAATTTTAACCATGGCAATACTGCAAAAAAATAACAGTTATCCTGCATTTCTTAATCACCTTTAAAAAAAAGTCAATACTCAACAAGCCATGAAAACAGAAAATCCCTTCGAAAATGCGAAAGAAACAATAAGGCAAGCTGCAGAAATAATCAGCCTTTCTGAAGAAAAAGTAGAAATATTGACAAATCCCGAAAAAGAAATCAAAGTAAGTTTTCCAGTAAAATTAGAAAACGGAAAAACAAAAGTATTCACAGGATTTAGGGTTCAACACAATAGTATTCTAGGTCCATATAAAGGAGGAATTAGATTTTCACCAGAAGTTAATTTTGATGAAGTGCGAGCACTAGCGACTTGGATGTCAATAAAAACCGCAACAGTTGGAATTCCCTTGGGTGGAGGAAAAGGAGGAGTAATAGTAAACACAAAAGAATTAACACAAAACGAAATAAAATCCATCACAAAAGGATTTGTCAAAAGAATATATCAAAATATTGGGCCAGAAATAGACATCCCTGCTCCAGACATGTATACAAATGCACAAATAATGGATTGGATTACAGAAGAATATTCTAAACAAACAAAATTACCTAAAGAAGATATATTGGGAGTTGTCACAGGGAAATCTTTAGAAAATGGTGGCTCAATCGGCCGAGACACTGCAACTGCAAGAGGTGGAGAATTTGTCCTATTAGAAACAATAAACCAAACAAAGATATTAGATTCTTTAAAAAATAAAAAGATAATTATACAAGGATTTGGAAATGCAGGGATGAATTTTGCAAAATTAATTTCAAAACATGATTCAAAAATAATTGCGGTTTCTGATTCCAAAGGAGGAATTTATGATGAGGAAGGATTAGATGTAGAAAAAATAATACAACATAAAAAAGAAACAGGATCAGTAATAAATTTTGAAAATACAAAAACAATCACAAACAAAGAAATTTTAGAAATAGAATCAGATATCCTTGTGCCTTCTGCTATGGAAAATGTTTTCACAAACGAGAATGCCAATAATATAAAAACAAAAATAATTCTTGAATTAGCAAATGGGCCAACAACACAAGAAGCAGATAAAATTTTTGTTGAAAATAATATTTTAGTAATTCCAGACATTTTAGCAAATGCTGGAGGAGTTACAGTTTCTTATTATGAATGGCATCAGAACATGAATAAAGAAAAATGGACAAAAGAAAAAGTGGATGAAGAATTAGAGAAAACAATGAAAGAAGCAACACAAAAAACTTTAAAGAATAAAGAGGAATACGGGGTATCAATGAGAATAGGATCTTATATTTCCGCAATAAAAACAATTTCTGAAAAGATGTAATTTTTCAAAGAAATAAAATCATTCAATTTTTACGCCAAATTCCTCAACCAATCCCAAAACTCCGGGATAACTAAATTTTGCTTTTCTTATTTTATTGCTTAGAGGATCAATTACATATCCTTCTGCGCCTTTAAAATTACATTCTCTTAAATCACAATTTTGAAAAAAGCAATTCTTAAATTTAGATTTACTAAAATTGCTATCACTTAAGTCGCAATTAGAAAAATCTGTATCGGAAATATCACAATTAGTGAATTTTTTATTCTTTAACTTAATATCAGAAAAATCACATTGCTGTATTTTACATTTTTTGAAATCAGCAGATAATAATATTTTATTTACTCTAGAAAAATTCCATCCTGCAATTTTACATTCAACAAATTCAACATCTTGAATTTTTGCTCCATCAATTTTTGCCAAACTTAAATCACAATTTTCAAAAAGACAATCCACAAAAGAAGCATCTCTAAAATCTGTGCCAGAAAAATCACAATTCAAAAATCTACAATCTTCAAAATTCTTTTTATCCAAATGTTTGTCCTTGGATTTTGTGAAGATTTTATTTATGTTCTCTTTTTCATATAACATCCAATTAGAACGTGCACTTCTTTTATAAATTTTTAAAAAATAAAAAAATGCCCCGAAGGGGTACTCCCTTGGAGCAAAAATAAAAAATCAAATTTTAAGCTGTAGAGTTTTCTTCTTCAACTTCATCTTCTTCAGAGTCTTCAGTTTCATTTTCAACTTCATCTTCTTCAGAATCTTTTTGACGTTCTTCAAGCTCTTCTTTGATTGCTTCAGCCAGTTCTTCGTTGTGTTCTTCTCTCAATTCTTTAGCTTTTTCAAATCTTTCACGAGCTTCTTCTCTTCTTTCTTCGAAAAGTTCTTTAGATTCTTCTTTTCTTTCTTTAAATTCTTCAAAATGTTCTTTTTGCATTTCAAATCTTTCTAAAGCAATTTCTTTTTCCTCTTCAGTCATGTTAGAACTTTCAATTCTTTCTTGAATTCTTTCAAGGTTTCTTTCACGAACTTCAATCTCTCTCATGTTCCGTTCTTTAGCCCTAATTTGTCTTTCTTCTCTTTCTTCAAGAATTCCTTCTTGAGATTCGATTTGTGCTAAAAGGTTTTCAAGTTCTTCATCACTGAGTTCAGATAAAACTTTCAACTTTGTTTCAAAGTTTTCCTTTCTAGCTTCAGCCAATTCATCCAATGATTCGGATGAATTTTCAATTTCACCAAAAAGATCTTCAATTTCTTCAATCTCTTCAGCAGTCAAGTTTTCTTTATCTAGAAGTCTTAAATGAATCATGTCTCTTTTCTCATTGTGCTTTTCAATTTGGTTTTCAATTCTTGCCATTTTTCTCAAAGCATTTTGAGATTTGTTTATATCTCCATTAGCTTCAATTCTTTCCATGGCTTTTTCAGATTTTCCAATCATTCTTTGATAATGTTTTTGGAGCTTTGCAGCTTCTTCCAATTTTCCCTCTTCAGTAAGCTTTTCAATTTCAGCCAATCTTTCTTCAGCATATTCCAAAGTTTTTTCAGCTTTCTTTTCAGGGTCACTTATAAAAGATAATTGGATTCTTTCCATCATTCTTTCAAAAGCATTGATTGAACCAGCATTTTGTATATTTACTTCAGAATTGTCTTCTTCAGCAGAAACAAAACCTATCATACCAAACACTAGAAAAGTCAATAAGAAAATAGTCCCTATTTTTTTCATTTCAATATTTATCCTCCTTTTCATCTATATCAAAATATTTCATTTCAATTTCCATGAAAACACTAGGAATGAATACTTTATAATTAATTCTTGAAACAAGATGAAACAAGTTATTTTTTCAATTTAATTTTATTTTCATTACCAAAAGGAATTTTTTCAATCAAACCTTTTTCTTCAAGTTTTCTAAGTTTTCTACTCAATCTGACTTTAGAAATATTCAAATCTTTAACAAGCTCTTTGGTCCAAACTTCTCTATTTTTTAATAAATAATTTATAATTCTTTTTTCTTCTCTAAATAAATTTTGAGTATATTTTTTTTCTTTATCTTTGTTCTTAAAATAAAAATAAACTCCAGTTAAAATCAATGCTACAATCAAATAATAAAGCCAATAATTTTTTCCAGAATTGATTTTATATGGAACTAAAATTTCTTTTTCTCCAGAATTTTGCCATTCCAAAATAATATTTTGTCCATTTGTCGACAATTTATAATTTTTTGGAAAAATAAAATAGTTTTCATTTGAATAGGCGCCTTCAGGTAAAATGACTTTAGTTTTGGAATGAGACAAAATTTCGCTTTTAGAAATAAAAAAATATTCTTGTCCTGATTTTTCAATCAATCCTTTATCAACATATTTTATTTTTCCTTCAGAATATTCAAAATCTTCTGGAAATTCAAATAAATCAATTTCAGTTTGATTCATTTCTATTTCTACCAATGTCTTTTCCCCTACAATGGTGTATGTTACATTTGCTCCAAAAACAAAAGGTAAAAATAACAATAAAACTACCAACGATATTTTTTTCATATCTATTAAAAGAATTTTTTGTTTAAATTATTTCTTTTTTTCATATTCTTCAAGTTTTCCCCACAATTCATTAAATTCTTGTTTTGAAATCACTTTATATTTTTTATTAAATTTTTTCTGTTTAGATAAGTCAATGACTCCTTCAAAAACCAATGCAACTCCTGCAATGAACCAAAACCAATCTGAAGACAAATCAACAAAACCTAATAATTTGGAAAGAGTAGCAATAATCATTATAATTCCAACTATAACATAACTTTCATATTTAATCAATTTCCCCACAACCATGCAAAAAAATAATTTTTCTTTTATTTAAGGTTTTCCAAAATAACTAAAAAGCAAGTAGTTTTTCTATTTGATATGAATAAAAAAGTCGTTTTGTTTTCAATTATAGCACTGGGATTTTTGGCATTGACCTTCTTTGTAGATTGGTTTTTCATAATTGGGGCAGTAATTTTAATGTATCTAAACCAAAAAGAACTAATGAAGAAAAAATAATTATTT
>CAYSCL010000008.1:0-7180 GCA_964429545.1 Candidatus Woesearchaeota archaeon | reverse complement strand
GTGATTTTTCCCAGAGGCAATTAAAAAATCACCGTTCAATATTCGAGGAGGGTTGGTAAGGGAAACAACGGGTTCCCTTACGTATATACAAATCAAAAGCTATAAAAACTTTAGTTCGTATAATCTATTATGAGGTGCAAAGATTCTAATAAACAAATTAAGAGGGGCCATCCTTCAAAGAATTTTCCTAAACAAAAACCCATAAAAGCAATAATTTTTGATGTAGGAGGAGTTTTACAGATTGGTGGGAAAACGAGAATATCAAAAAAAGAGGTCCATACATCTGGAGTTCACCAAGTTGTTGCAAAAAAATTAAAAATTTCTATAGATCAATACTTAGATTCAATAGATTCACATTATGCAAAATCAATTGAAGGCCAAATAACAAAACAAACTCTTCTTTCAGTTCTTTCTCTAAATTTAAATTATCCAAAAGATAAGCTCCAAAAACTATATCATAAAACATACAAGAAAAAATTTCAAAAAAATATTGGATTATATAACATTGCAAAAAAACTAAAAAAACAAGGATATAAAATCGCAATACTTTCAGATCAATGGCATTTATCTAAAGAGGCATTGATGCCAAAAAAAGACATAAAAATATTTGATGCAGTTGTAACGAGTTGTGATGTCGGAATAAGAAAACCAAATATTCCAATATATGAAATGATTTTAAAAAAATTGAAAGTTAAACCAGAAGAAACAGTCTTCATAGATAACCAGGCATGGAATATTTTTCCCGCCCATAACCTCGGAATGAATACAATTCTATATCACGATAATAAAAAAACCAAAGAACAATTGAAAGAATTTGGGCTTAAGGTATGAACAAAGAAGAATTTCTAAAAAAACTAGAAGTGGAATTAAAAATCACAAAGTCCTCAGAGCATACCCTGAAAAATTATGTGAGATTAAATTCACAATTTCTTGATTCAGCGGAGAAGTCTCCTGAAGAAATAACAGAGGATGATATAAAAATTTATATTGCAGATAATTTAGCAGATAGGGCAGCAATTTCAACAATTATGTTTTTGGCAGCAATAAAATACTCTTTTTCAGGAATTTTAAAGAGAGATCCAACAGTTTCAATAAAAAGACCAAAGAGAGAAAAAAGAACACCCACAGTTTTAACAAAAAAAGAAGTTTTGGAATTATTCAAGAATTTAAATAATAAAAAATCAAAATTGATGATAACTTTGATGTATGCAGCAGGGATGAGAGTATCAGAATTAACTGGAATAAAAATTAACGATTTAGATTTTGAAGACAAGGTTGGCCATATAAGGCAAGGAAAAGGGAAAAAAGATAGAATTTTTAATATTCCCAATTTTTTAGCAACCAAATTAAAAAAACATGTGGAAAATCAAAAACAATTTCAACAAATATTTCTTTTTCCAGGGAGAAACAACAAACAAATGTCTTCCCGAAACTTGCAAAAGATAGTAAAAAAAGCAGCAGAAAAAGCTGGAATAAAAAAAGAAGTCCATTGCCACACATTGAGGCATTCTTTTGCAACTCATCTTTTAGAAAATGAAATAGATATAAGAAAAATTCAAGAACTACTGGGCCATGCAGATTTGTCAACAACCCAAATTTATACACACGTTTCAACAGAAGAATTGAAAAAAATTAAATCCCCCATAGATAGTTTAATGAAAAGATAAAAATGAGTGAACTTGAAGAATTAAAAAAAGAGAATCAAAAACTAAAAGAAGAATTAGATGAATTAAAGAAAAAAATAAATTCAAAAAAACAAGGAATGTTAAAAAAAGCCCAATCAGGAAAAGTAATGAGTCGGGCAGCATTTGGATATAAAATTGAAGGAGGAAAATTAGTTCCTGCAGAAAATCATGAAGTTGTAGAAAACATCTTCTTGGATTTCCAGAACAACAAAATAAGTCTAAATAAATTAGCAAGAAAATATGGTTTTTCAGTAAATGGTTTAAAAAAAATTCTAACAAATTTCACATATATTGGAAAAATAAAATTTAATGGCGAACTACATCAAGGTTCACACAAAGCACTAATTTCTACAACTTTGTTTAATCATGTTCAAGATAAACTAGAAAGAAAGGGATTTAAAACAATTAATTAAATTGTTTTTTTAAATCTTGATAATATTCTTCACTAACTTTAGAAGTAATTATTTTGTCAGGTAAATATGCATCTAAATCTATATTCGAGTTAAAAGTATAATATGTTTCAATTGCATAATTTCCTTGCATTTGTAATTCCCCTAATTCTGGACGTATTGTTTTCATTTCAATAAAAAGTTCATTATTCTCAATAGATAATATTTTTTCCACTTTTCCTCTAACTGCAAGGAGAGAGCCCCTAGGAATTTTAGATAATTCTTCTAAATCCTTTATTTTTTCCGCTTTTATTTTTAACATAAAAATAATTGACAAAAAACCTTTTATAAATTTTTTGATTCTAAAAAATCATTTGAACTTACTAATGCTTTTTTTCAATTTTTCAAAAGGGAAAGGCCTTTCATTTGTAACAAAAGAATTATATCTCATAAATGAATAAACTTGGGTATTCCAAACTTCAGACATTTCTGCAATTTCTCTTAATCTTTTCCCTGTAAAAATACCATATATGAAATTAATAAATGCAAAAAGATAAATCAAGTAAGCCCAAACATAAAGTATAATCCCAGACACAATACAAACTGGAATTCTCATCCAAATTTCACCATAATTCTTTTTTTGTCCCATATTAATAATAGACTATAAGGATTTATTAATATTGCTATAAATCTTTTCATTATGCTTTTTTGGGAATTTTTATATTTAGACAAAACAAATGAAATTGCAGAATAGCAGTGCTATTTAAAATTTTATTTAACAAAGTATAAATTAAAAATAAATGAAAAGAAAATTATCTCTTTGAAGATTGTCTCTTACTTCTAGCTTTAGAATCTCCGGGTTTGTAAGTTTCCTTACGTCTAACATCTGCAACTAAAAGATTTCTATCATATTCTGTATAAGCATTTCTTAATTCTTCAGATTGTGTAAATTCAACAATTCCTTTTGCCATTGCAAGTCTTCCTGCATCAATTTGGCCTTTTTCTCCACCACCTTTAACTTGGATTTCAATATCAAATTCTTTTTTACCTAAAACATTCTCTGCAATTCTCAAAGGTTCTTCTAATTTCAATTTATCAAATAAATGTAATGTTTCATAATTTTTACCATTAAAAGTAACTTTTCCTTTTCCACTTTTTATAATCGCTCTAGCAATAGCTGATTTTCTCTTTCCAGATGCATACACTTTTCTATATTTAGTTTCAATTCCAACCATTTTATCTTCTTGTAAATTCTCTAACTTCAGCAGATTTCATTTTTCTGTTTGTTTTTAGAGTAATTGGTTTTATTTCTCCTAGTTCTTTAGGGATACCAACATAACATTTAATTCTTGTGAAAGCTTGTTTTCCTCTTCCTTCCCGATGGTTTGGAAGCATTCCCCTAATTGATCTTTTTACAATCTTTTCACTATTAGCATGATGCTTTGGACCTTTTTGTGAATGTCCAACTCTTGATCTTTTTATTTTGAATTCTTTTTCAGTTGTCTTTTTATTTCCAGTAATTATAACTTGATCACAATTGATAACACTAACTTCTTGACCTTTCAAAGATTCTTTAGCTACAAAACTGGCCAATCTTCCTAAAACAGTCCCTTTCCCATCAATCACTATCATTTTAATATTTTAACATCCTTTGCATCTTTATTTTTTTGAATTTCATCTTTTAATAAAACAATTTCACATCCAGCCTTTAACAACTTTTCTTTAGCTTTGTCAGAAAAATTCAAAGCAACAACTTTAATTTTTTTGGAAATCTCTCCTTGGCTCAAAACTTTTCCAGGAACAGCAATTATTTTTCCTTCAGCATTAGAAATTTCAGATAAATTAATATTTTTTCTTTTCCTTCTAGATCCAGTTAAAACAGAAGCAACATCAATCCATGAAGGATTCTTTTTTGCCAAAATAATAGTTTCAACTAAAATAGGATCAGTTTTTTTCTTCAATTGTTCTTCAATTTGATTTTTCGACTTCATTTTATTGTTTCAACGAGAATAAATTTATTCCCGCTATTGCGCGATTTACTCGCAGGATAAAAGTTTGAACTTTGTTTAGTTTATAAAAGTTTGGTTTAGTTATGTGGCAAGCCATATTTTAATTTATATTTTGCATATTCTTTTATTAGGTATGTTTGGCCAATCAAGTGTTCAAATATTTTCTTTTGTAATTTGTTTCCTAATTCCGTTTCTTTTTTTATCCATTCAATAATTTTTTTATCTCTCTTGATATAATTACTAAAAGTTTCTTGAATTTTTTCATGTTGTTTGAAAGAGCAATCATTAATCTGGTTTATATTCTTCAAAGTTTTGATAAAATCATTATTTTCTTTTAATCTTATGTTAACTATCGAAAAGAGATTCATGATGCAAGTACTAGGATTCGAACCTAGGTAAGCATAAGCTAACGGATCTTGAGTCCGTCCCGTTTGACCACTCCGGCATACTTGCTTGAAATTCCGTTCGTTTAAGGTCAAACGGGGACCGTATACTTGCGTATACTAATTATGAGTTTAAACCATTTTTAAGAATTTCCTTTCTACTTTTATTAATTGTTTTTATCTTTTGTAAATCCTACAACAATTTATGCATCTAGCGAAACAGATAATTAAATTATCAATATTAAACTAACTCAGTAATCAATTCTACCTAACTAAACACTGTATCATTTTCAAGTAACAACAAGATAGAAACATTTATAAGTAACTATCGAGTGATAAAATAATGGAAAACAAAAAATATTTTTCGGAAGAAACACCTGTTTTACAGCGTGAAATACCCGAAATACCCGAAAAATCTGGCTTTTCTGAAGTTGGAAAGGAAAAAATTGAAGCTCTAAAAAAATCAATTAAAGAGATTCATGAAATGGTTGAAGGTAGAGAGAGCCTTAGTAAGAAAATTATTTCTGAAGGCGAAACTTTGAAAACAGAAATTGAAGGTTATTTGAAAGAAAATGAAAAAGTACAAATTGGTGGGGCAGATATCACCAAAGAAAAGAATGATCTTAGACATAAAAAAATAGAAGTTTCAGAATTACAACTTAACGAAAAAATTAGCTGTTGGAAAGACATCGCACTTTTGAAAAAAGAATTAAGAGAATACGAAAGAGAACTAACTGAAAAACAAGAAAGAATCAAAACATTGAACAAAATGATGGAGGAAAACTAAAATGAACAATTATCTAACTGTAGAAGACATTGCAAGTAAATTAAAACCAATACTTGGAAGTAAAATAGATGATATTTACATGCGTTATACAATCGCAGATTCAGCAGAAGAAAAAAACGAAATTTTACAATTATTAACTGGATTATATCAAAAACATTTGAATAAACTTTTAGACAAAAATGTTTTATTAGAACCTCCAAAGAAAGAATTAGTTGAAGGAGAATATTCCCTAGCGAATGTAAATTACTCAAATAAAGCTCTTTTTCCTTTTGGTTTAAGAGAAAAAGATTGGCCAAGACATGTCTGTGTAACAGGGATGTCCGGTTCAGGGAAAACAACTTTTGCATTTAATATTTTAAAATCATTCATAGAAAAAGACAAACCATTTCTAGTTTTTGATTGGAAGAAATCATTCAGACCACTAATGGGAATTGATAATTCATTAATGACTTTCACAATTGGGAATGACAAAATTGCAAACTCTTTCAAAACGAATGTCAACAGGCCACCGAAAGGCGTTTCACCAAAAGAGTGGATTAACACTTTATGTGATTTACTAACTGAAAGTTTCATGGTTTCATTCGGAGTTCATAAAATTATCCTTGAAACTTTAGATGAATTGTTTGAAGCATGGGGAGTTTATGAAGGTGGAACCCATTATCCGAATTGGCAACATGTTAAAAAAATGTTAGAGCAAAAAGCAAAAGAATCAAAAGGAAGAGAAACAGGTTGGTACGAGAGTGCATTGAGAGTGGCAACCGTATTAACATTTGGAGATTTTGGAAAAGTAGTAAATTATGATGGTAAAAGAGCAGTTTCAGTAGAAGATTTATTCAATAAAAAAGCAATCTTTGAATTAAACTCTTTATCGAACGTAGAAAAGAAATTCTTTTGTGAATTCATTTTAACATATATTTACAAACATAAAAAAGCAAAACAAAACAAAATTGAAGATAAATTTAATCATGCAATTTTGGTTGACGAGGCACACAATGTTTTCTTAAAAAATAAAACTCATTTTGTTTCAGAATCAGTAACAGATATGGTTTACAGAGAAATGAGAGAATACGGAACTTCACTGATTTGTTTAGATCAACACGTATCAAAACTTTCAGATACAGTAACTGGTAACTCTGCTTGCCACATAGCTTTTCAACAACAACTGCCTGAAGACATAGAAGACATATCTTCATTAATGCAATTGAAAGATAGGAAAGAATTCTTTTCAAAACTTCCAGTGGGGCAAGCAATTGTGAAGCTTTCAGAAAGACACACTTCACCTTTTTTGGTGGATGTTCCCTTTACAGATTTAAGAAAGTTTTCAATAGAAGATGAAAAATTAGCTTCAAGAATGGATGCGTTAATTCAAGGACACGACATAGAAAAAAATGATATTGAATTCAAAGAAAAAATTGAAAGTTCTGTTGTGGAAATCCCAAAAGAAGAAGTTATCATTTCAGAACCAAGAGAATTAACATATGAAATACCGGATATTAAGATTGGAAAACCCCGAATTCAAGAAGTTGAACCTAAAGGTGTACCCTTAAGGTCTGAAATGGAGGGCGAACAAGCTATATCTAAACCTCTTGTTTTCCTAAACAAAACAGAAGAAGTTCTTTTAGAATTTGCTCTTGCAAAGAAAAAGGAAAAATGGGAAATAAAAGAAATAGAAAAAATCTTGGAACAGGGAGTAAACAGTGGATACTATACAATGTCAAATGTTATCAAAGTAATGAATGCATTATTAGAAAAAGAATTTAATAAATTCAAAAAACCAGTTGAAAAAAAAGAAGTTGTAGAAGTAAAACCAAAAGAAGAAATGTTCAAAGGATTAAACGAAGACGAAAAGAAGTTCATGTTCTACTTATTAGAAAACCCAGAACACGAGAATAGTACTGTTGAACTTTACAAATTAATTGGTCTTTCA
>CAYSCL010000007.1:23271-29830 GCA_964429545.1 Candidatus Woesearchaeota archaeon | reverse complement strand
CTTAAATAAATAATTTTCTGAAAAAAACTATGAAAACAATTGCAGTTGGTTTGACCCCAGGACATTTATTGGAACCATACGATTCACTATTTGATAAAAAAAGAGTTGAAAAATTTCATGAGTATTTAAAAGAAAATAATATCCAAAAATTTAAATCGAATATCGATACGACAGATTTTATTTTTAATAATTATAAAAATTTGAAAAAGATAAACATTATTGGATCTTATGCAGACGCATGTGTTGCATACTCCATAGGTATAGCTCTAAGATTCCAACTTGAAGTAGAATCTCCCGAGGATTTGATTTTTTACTGCGACCAAAATTCTTCTTTAGAAAAAAGTGTAAAACAATACAAAAATCTTTATGACTATGAGTTAAAAGAACTCATGTTAAAAGGAGAAGTTACTAGAAAACTAGATTTTAATTATTCTTTCAATAATGGAATTCATAAATTTTTTCCAAAATAATCAAGGAATAATCTCCGGTCCAAAATACTTTTCAAAACCAAAATCTTCCTTCTTAACTTTTCCTTCCTCTAACAACTCCCTAATCTTCGGCATTTTCTCTCTCAAAGAATCAATCAAATGTTTTATGGTGTCACAAATCAGTTCATCCCCTTCTTTAGGCCATAACTTAGCTTCTCTCCAATACAAACACCTCCCCCCACAAATATCCAAATAACCACAATTTCCACAACCACTTACCTTTCTTTCCTGATTTATGCCAGTCTCAATATCTCCACAATACAAATTCTTAACACTATTCATAATCGGACAAGCACTCAATTTTCCATAAGTATTTATTGTAAAATTATTAACTCCTGAACCACAGGGCAAACATTTCTCTTTATCCCATCCCATCAATCTTCCCAAAATTCCCAAAAAAGGATAGAACTTCCAAACATTCCCACGACCAATCTCACGAATCCAAAAATCTAATAATTCATCAATAGAATTATTATATTCTTCAACAAATTTACTAAATTTTTTCAAGTCAAAATCATTCTTATAAAATCCTGCATCAATTTGCCAATGAACAGAGTCAAATAATCTCCCATTAATCAATTCAACTAAATGCATTATCTGGTCATAAACATCTCCTTCAGTTACAACCATTCTAGCAACAATTTCTCCCTTATATCCTTCAGCTCTTATCTTACCCAAATTCGAAATAATTTTATCATAATGCAAATTTCCTTTTCCCAAATTATTTCTTTCACGCGTACCATCAATCGAAACCAACATTTTATCCAATTTCATCAAATATTCATTAGGCAATTGATCCAATAAAACCCCATTTGTTTGAATAATAAACCTACAATCAACATTATCCATAATTTCCTTAATCTTATCAATCATAATCAAAGGCTCTCCCCCATAAAAAATTAAAGTATCTTCAGGTTTCAAAAAACTTTTCAACTTCTCAACAGAAACTTCCGAATCAACTGGAGCATCAAGGTCATAATTCCATTTTTTCTCAAGCCCATTTTCAAATTCCTGCATAGATTTTTCATAACAATATTTGCAACGTAAATTGCATCTCTCAGTTAATATGATGTGGTAGTGCATATTCTCAACAAATAAATTTCATTTAAAGGGTTTTTGGATATCTCATTAATAATAAATTATTTCAAATATTTTGCAAATCATTAAAAAGATTGAGCAATTGGGAATGAACATGAAAAAAATATATTTGGTTTATATGCTTGGAGGTTTATCCAGTCGTTTTGGAGGAAAAGCCAAAGCCTTTGCTCGTGTTGGACCAGCTGGTGAAACTCTCCTCGAATATTCTTTGAATCAAGCATTGTTAAATGATTTCAATAAAATAATTTTTATAGTTTCTAAAAAAACTGAAAAACAATTTAGGGATTATTTTGGTGACTCTTACAAAGGTGTTCCAATTCTTTATGCTTTACAAGAATTTGATGAAAATGTTCGTGAAAGACCCTGGGGAACCAATGATGCACTATGCTCTGCAAGAGATTTAATAGATGGTCCATTTGTTATTTGTAATGGCGATGATATTTATGGAGCAAAAGCTTTTTCGATTTTATTCAACCACCTAAAAAAAAGCGAAGATGAAGTCACCCTCGGATATAAACTTGGAAAAGTTTTATCAGATAAAGGCACAGTAAATCGTGGAATTTTTGAAGAAGAAAATGGTTTTGTTAAAACTGTTACTGAAACTCTCGGCATAGATGAAAATAATTTACAAGAAAAAGGATTAAACAAAGATAATTTATGTAGCATGAATATTTTTGGTTTAAGAAAAGAAACTTTGGATATGCTTCATGATAAATTAATTAAATTCAAAGAAAAAAACAAAGATGATTCTAAAATTGAATGTTATTTGCCTTCAGAATTAAATAATTTAATTTCTGAAAACAAAATTAAAATGAAACTCAATAAAACAGATGAATTGTGGTTGGGAGTTACAAGTCCTGAAGATGAAGAAGTAGTTAAAGAAAAATTAAAAAATATTATTTAGGAAAATTCATCCCAAACTATTCATAAACCCTGGCATACTTCCGGTATCATTCATTCCTTTCTTATTGGGTTTTGCCAAAATAACATCATCAATTCTTAAAATCATTGTAGCAACATCAGTGGCAGAATCAATTGCCTGAGATTTAATTTTGTATGGCTCAATAATTTTTGAGTTCAAAACATTTTCAACTTTATTAACAAATAAATTCAATCCAGCATTTTTGTCTCCTGCATCATGCAAGGATTTCAACTCAGTCAAAATTTCAATCGGATCAAGTCCAGCATTTTCTGCCAATGTAGAAGGAATAAATTCTAAAGCATTCGCAAATTCCTCAACGGCTAATTGCTCACGACCACTCAAACTTTGACCAAATTCTCTCAATCTTTTAGAAATTTCCATCTCAATCGCCCCTCCTCCTGGAACAACCAATCTAGTATTCAAAGCAGAAGCAATGTCTCCTAGTCCATCCATCAATGCCCTTTCAATTTCATCAACAACATGCAAAGTTCCACCATGAACTAAAATAGTAACTGCTTTAGGATTTTTACATTCCTTAACATAAGTCATGGTCTCACCAAAGTCTTTAATTTCTTCAACAGATTCCGCTTCACCCAATTCAAAAGAATTAACTTCATTCAAATTAGAAATGATTTTAGCTCCAGTAGCTTTGGAAATTTTTCCCATATCAGATTTAGCAACCCTCCTACAGCAATAAATTCCTTTTTTAGCCAATAAATACTGCGCAAAATCATCCACTCCTTTTTGACAAAATAAAACATTACATTCTGTTTCAGCAATCTTATCAACCATGGCCTTGATTGTTTTCTCTTCTTCATTCAAAAAATTTTGTAATTCAGTATGACTAGAAATATTTATTTTAGTATCAATTTCTGGAGTCTTTAATTCTAATGGAAAATCAATCAAAAGAATCTTTGCATCATAAACTTCAGAAGGCATATCTTTGGAAAGTTTTTCTTTGTCAAGAACAATTCCCCTAACAAGTTCAGTATCTTTAATTCCATCCCCTAAAATCTTTTCAATTTTAATGTCATCCAAATCAACTTTTCCATTATTATTAACAGATTTAATCGCTTTAACCAAAATATCAGAAAATCTTTCTTTTTCTCCTTCTGCACCTTTCCCAGTCATAGCGGTCATAGCAATCTGTCTCAAAATTTCCTCATTTTCAGGACTAATCTGCAAAGAAATTTCTTTCAAGATTTGCTGCGCCTTTTCTTGAGCTAACCTATAACCTTTAACAATAACTGTAGGATGAATTTTTTTATCCAAAAGTCTTTCAGCATTTTCCAAAAGCTTCCCTGCAATCATAACAGAAGTTGTAGTTCCATCCCCTACTTCCTTTTCTTGAGTTTTAGCAATCTCAACCATCATTTTAGCAGCAGGATGTTCAATTTGCATTTCATCTAAAATAGTCACGCCATCATTTGTGACAATAATTTCATTAGTCGGAGTTACAAGCATTTTATCCATTCCACGCGGACCTAAAGTAGTTTTAACAACTTCAGATACCATTTTTGCAGCCAAAATATTATTTCTTTGGGCATCTTTTCCTAAAACCCTTTCTACACCTTCTGACATAAATTCGCTTTTTCTATTCATATGTTCTTAACTCCTGAGAATTATATAAAGATTGTTGTGGTTTTGATGATATTATCCTTTTTTTGTTGTTAAATTATCGGTTATACTGGCAAACATAGATTAGAAGGATTTTTTATATTAGAAGATTATTTTAACATTAATTATTTTATTTAAATTTTAGAATCGCATTCTAAAAATTTATTTTAACACTTACAAGCTTTAGTTTGTCAAATTCTTACCTTTGCCAATCAAAATATATATAAAACTAAAATTCATATTATAATCATGGCTGAGAAAGATACAATATTTTCAAGTAAGGTTAAATACAAAGGAATTTTCAATTTCAAAGATTTTTATCAGTTTTGCTATGAATGGCTTTCAGATGAAACAGGATTAACTGTTGAAGAAGAAGAATATTCAGAAAAAATATCTGGACCAGTAAAAGATATTGATGTTAAATGGTCTGGATCAAAAAAAGTTTCAGATTATTTCAAAAATGAAGTTAAAGTGGAGTTTAAAATAATAGCAATGTCTGAGGTTGAAATAAATCAAGGCGGAACAAAAATTAAAACAAACAAAGGTGAAGTTGGAATAAAAGTTAAAGGGATATTAGTAAAAGATTATGAAGGTAAATTTGAAACAACAGCAAAAATGAAATTTTGGAGAGGCATATATGAAAAATGGATTATTGGGGGGAGAGTAAAAGAATATGAAGATAAATTGGCAGGAAAATGTGATGAATTTTTAGGCCAAGCGAAAGCATTTTTAGATATTTCGGGCCAAAAGTAGGGTTACAACACAGAAATCTTTATATACAATTTTAGCGATTTTTTAATATGAAAAAACTATTATATTTATTGGCAATATTATTGATATTTCCAACAGTTTTAGCAATAAATGTAAATGTAGAAAAAGTAACAACTGAAGAAGTTATGATGGTGGATCTTGAAGATCCTGCAACATTCACAATCAATGTAACAAATAACGGAAGAACAGATAAATTTGAATTTTATACTTTCTTTGGAATAGGTTTAGAACCCAGAGAAGAAATCGAAATAAAATCAAAAGAAACAAAGGAAATTACACTTAATGTTTATCCTAGACCAGATTCAAAAATAAGGGGATTTACAAAATTTAGCTATTTTATACAAGCAAGTGATGGGTCAGAAATAGAAGAAAAATTAACTTTGAATGTAATAGAATTAGAAGATGCTTTTGAAATCGGAGCAAATAAAATCGATCCCGAATCAAATACTTTAGAAGTTTATATCCACAACAAAGTAAATTTTAATTTTGAAAATTTATCTGTAAATTTTAATTCAGCTTTTTTTAATTTAGATAAGGAATTTTCTTTAGAACCTAATGAAAGAAAAGATTTTCAAGTAACTTTGAACAAAAAAGATTTCGAAAGTTTAATGGCAGGATTTTATACATTAACTGCAGATGTAAAAATAAAAGACTTATCAAAACAAATTGAAGGCAAAATAATTTTTGAAGAAAAAGATTTGTTAAATACAACAATAGATAAATATGGATTAATAATTTCAACAAAGATAATTTCAACAAAAAACAATGGAAATATTATCAGTCAATCAAAAACTACTTTAAAGAAAAATATTTTTTCAAGAATTTTCACAACCTTTAATCCAGAACCTTCAATAGTGACTAGGGAAGGACTTACAGTTTATTACACTTGGAATAAAGATGTTAATCCTGGGGAAAGCTACAAAATTAATGTAAAAACAAATTGGCTTTTACCTTTTTTGGTAGTTTTGCTTATAGTATCAATCGTTTATTTTTCAAAAAAATACTCAAAAACAGATTTAACCTTGAGAAAAAAAGTTTCATTTGTCAATGCGAAAGGGGGAGAATTCGCATTAAAAGTAACAATTGTTGTAGAAGCTTTGAAACATTTAGAAAATGTTGTGGTATCTGATAGGTTGCCCCCATTAGTTAAAGTCTATAATAGATTTGCAGGAGAAATTCCAAAAAGATTCCACAAAACAAAAAAAATGTTTGAATGGGATTTTGAAGAATTAGAGCAAGGTGAAAGAAGAGTTCTTTCATACATAATATATTCTAAAGTTGGAGTTCTTGGAAGATTTGCTTTACCAAGAACAAGAGCAAGATTCAAAATTGAAGATAAGGAAAAAGAAGTAAATTCTAACAAAGCTTATTTTCTAGCCCAACAAAAGTTAGAAGATTCTGAACAATAAGAACTTTTAAAAATGGGTTTTCATTAAAATTTTTGTTATTTAGTTGTTAAATAACTTATAATCCATCCATAGCTCAATGGTTAGAGCGCTTGGCTGTAGATCACTAAGGCGGAGAGTCGTTTATCGATAATCTATGAAGCCCTAAAAGTCAGTACTAAACGGACGTAAGCAGCGCCCGAGAGGTTCCCGGTTCGACCCCGGGTGGATGGATTTTTTCTTTTTACCCGGGTGAGAACCGAGGTTCGACCGAATAC
>CAYSCL010000007.1:3318-23171 GCA_964429545.1 Candidatus Woesearchaeota archaeon | reverse complement strand
ATGAGTTTAAAGAAAGTTTCAAAGGTATGAGCAGGGTGGATGGATTTTTTCTTTTTACCCGGGTGAGAACCGAGGTTCGACCGAATACTTTTGAAATTTCTAATAAACGAATGTAATGAGTTTAAAGAAAGTTTCAAAGGTATGAGCAGGGTGGATGGATTTTTTCTTTTACTTGAAATCTCACCGTAGAAATTCAAATATCTTTTATTATTTCCAAGTTTGAAGATTTTTTGTCAATTTTTTCACGATATTACTTCGACAATCATAAACTTTAACCTCAATTAAGGATAACACCTTCTGTAAAATATATAACCAGCGATAGAAGAATTTAAATAGTAAGAAAATATTCAGAAATTATAAAAATGAGGTGCAAGATTATATTCTTGCAAAAAATAAAAAATGTATGAAGAAGATGAACTTCCGAAATTCGACAGTGATGACAGAGATCTTGAAGATTTTTGTGACGAATATTTAGAATAAAAAAATTATGTTTTTGTTAATAGAACTTCGTTATTCTCTAAAGAAAGTTCTGTCATATCGCTTTCAATAGCCACTTTTAGTTCTTCTATTTTTATTTTTTTAATTAATACATTAGATAATTGAATATTTAATCCAGAACCAATTTTCAATTTTTGTAATCCAACTCTTTTTATCTCATCTTCATTAGCATATAAGACCAAATCTGATTCTTCAACTGATTTAAAACCATCATTAAATATTGAAACATTTAAGTTAAGATATAATCCATTGACCTGTGCTGAAACATCTCGAATCATTAAATCAGCTTCACTGGGAATTTCATATAATCTATTTATTTCATCAACTATTTCATTTCCAATTGTTTGTTCACAACGGGCTATGGGATACATTATATTGTTCGGATTCTCAGAATGATTAAATCCCAAAACATGAATTAATTCATGTATTCCTACAATGGGTTTTTCACAATCAATATCTCTAATTAACAATATTTGCCCACCCAAGATAACATTAAAATTTTCTCCCTTGGTAATATTTGTTGGGCCCCCTTCTCCTGCAATGAATAAACCATCCTCAACCCTATTTTTATTTTCACAATAAACAACTATTTCTCCTCCTTCATTCATTTCATAAAATTCTAAAATTGTTTCATTTTCCATAATATCAAAAGCCCACCTCATATCTGATTTTTTTTTAATTGTACAATCATCACTTATAGAAAAAGAAATCCTTGATTCAGGAAATCTCATATTATTATAAAATTGCATCACTACTTTGTTACCATTCAAACTAAAATTATCACTTTTTTCCACCCCATAAACAACTTCTTCGGTTGGAATCATCCAATAAAAAAAAAGCATTCCAATAACAAATAAACTAATTACACCTAAAAATAATCCTGCAGCTTTCATATACTAGTATTGATTTTTGTTTATATAAATTTAATCAAAAATAAAAAAATAAAAAATAAAAATTATTCAGTTTTTTCTTCTGATTCTTCTTCTGCAGTTTCTTCAGCAGGTACTTCTGTTTCAGTTTCACCTTCTGACTCTGTGGCTTCAGTTTCTTCAGCAGGTGTTTCTTCAGCAGTCTCTTCAGAAGGCGTTTCTTCAGTTGCTTCTTCTACAGTTTCAGCATCTTCACCAGCTTCCTCAGAAGGTTCTTCAGCCTTTTCTTCTGTCTTTTCAGCTTCTGTATTGCCTAAAACAGAATTAGCCTCTTCTTCGGCTTCTTTTGCTTCAGAAAGCGCTTCCTCTGCTTTTGTTTCAGCTTCTTTAGCCTTTTCTAAAGCATCTTCAGCTCTTGCTTGTGCCTCTTCAGCTTTTGCTTCACGCATTTGCTCTTCAGCTTCTTTAACCTTTGCTTGAGCAGATTCAATAGAATTATTTTCTGAACTTTCTGTAGCCTCTTCAGTTGAAGATTCTTCACCAGTTTCTTCAGTTGTTTCTGCATTCTCTTCAGCCGGCACTTCCTCTGTAGTTTCTTCAGAAGTTTCAGGCGAAACAGCTTCAGTTTGAGTTTGTTCTTCTTCAGTCATTTTTCTCCTCTTTGATTTAATTTGATAATAAATGCCAACATTATTTTTTAAACATTGTGTCTAACTTGAATATACAACTAAAATAAATAATAAAACCACTTTCCTGGACAATCATTAAAATTTTTTATATGATTTTTTAATTCTAAATTTTCAATTTTCAAATTATTTATTTTTTTCTTAATTAATTCTAAATTACTGGGATTAAATTTTATTCTTTTATTCAATCTTTTGTTTATATATTTCAATTGCATTTCAGAATGCGAAACAATTTTTACAAAAGGATATTTTTTCTTAATTAATCCAATTAAATGTTTTAATTGAATTAAATTTTTATCACTTGGTTTATCACCATTTCTATAAACCCCAATTCCAATAGATTCAAAATTAAAACCTCTTGAATGCGCTCCTTCTTTTTTCAAAGGTCTTGCTTGGTAAATTTTTCCAGATTTAGAAATAAAAAAATGATACCCCACACCTTGCCAACCTCTTTTACGGTGAAACTTCAATAAATGCTTGAATGAAGGATATTTTGTTGTAGAATGAATAATAATGAATTTAGGATTATTTTCTTTTAATTTATCTAATTTTGTAGTTTTAAATTTATTAATAATTTTCATATTCCAATTAATTGATTGAAATTTATATTTCTATCCAAAAAATTACAAAATTTTTAAAAACAGGAAACAATTTCAAATTCCTAATCGAGGTGAAAAAATGAATAATATAACTATTAATGAATCTTTTTCAAATGAAGACTTAAGTTTTTTTGATAAATTAGAAAAAAAGGAATTTGAATCATCAAATTTGTTAGATCTTAAAGTTCAAGCAGAAGAAATGTCAAATAACCAGGTAATCACGGAACTTATTTCATATGAATTAATAGAAAAAAATCTATATTATAAGCTACCTTACCAAATAAAAGGAGCATTAAAAATTTTAAGGGATTTGAATGGTTCTGCACTCCTTGCAGATGAAGTTGGTCTGGGCAAGACAATAACCTCTGGTTTAATTTTGAAAGAATGCATTGTTAGAGGTTTCGTAAAAAAAGCATTAATTTTGACTCCCCCTTCATTAGTAAATCAATGGGTTAGGGAATTGAAAGATAAATTTGAATTAGATTTCAAAATAATTGAAAAAGAAGAAGATTGGGACAACACAAATTTTGCCATTGCATCAATTGATAGGGTAAAAATATTCAACAACAAAAAAAGAGAATTCAGGCATAAAAAAGCCCACGAGATGGAATGGGATATGCTAATGGTTGATGAAGCACATAAATTAAAAGAAAAAAACACTGTTAGGTGGAAATTCGTAGATAAATTACAAAAAAAACGTTTTCTCCTTTTAACAGCAACACCATTTCAAAATGATTTATTGGAATTATACAATCTATTGCATCTATTAAAAAAAGGCCATCTTGGAACAATGAAAGAATTTCGGAAAAAATTTCTGCATGGGGGGAATAAACGTTATCCCTTGAATCCAAAAGATTTGAAAGCCAAATTAGATGAAGTAATGCTTAGAAGAAAAAGAAGTGAGACTGGAATAAAATACAAAAAAAGAATACCCAAAATAATTTCAATAGAACAAACTGAAGAAGAAAGAAAGATTTATGAAAAAATTACTGAATTATTAAAAGAACAATATTTCCATGCAAACGGAAATTCAATCAATGGCAGGCTAATCGTTTTTGCACTTTTACCTAAGATGACTTCTTCATCAAAATCTGCAATAGAATCATTAACTAAAATTGCAAATAATGAAAAATATCATTTTGAAACAAGACGTTTTGCAAAAGAAATATTGAATGATTATAAAAATTTGAAAAAAGATTCCAAGGTAGAAAAACTTGTAGAAATAATAGATAATACATTAAAAGAAAATCCTAAAGAAAAAATTCTTATTTATACAAAGCATCCCTCAACAGTCGAATACATGGTAGAAAAATTACAGCCCTACAATCTAAAAATAACTCAATTCAAAGGTGGTTTGTCAAGAGAAGAAAAAGCAGAAAGAATAAACGAATTTAAACATAAATCTCAAGTTCTAATATGTACAGATGCTGGAGCAGAAGGACTGAACTTACAATTTTGTCGAGTTTTAATTAATTATGATTTGCCTTGGAATCCAATGTCAGTAGAACAAAGAATAGGTAGACTAGATAGAATTGGCCAAAATAATGATATGCAGATTTATTCTCTGGCAACAAAAGGAACAATGGAGGAATATGTTGTAGATTTAATTATTAACAAAATGTGTTGTGTTGGTTTGGTTATTGGAGAATTACCAATAATTCTTTTTAATTTGGGTTTGGATTCAGAATCAACAAGTGGTAGAAATAAAATAGAAGAAAAATTATTAACTGCGTTTCTTGACTCAAAAAATAATTTAGATTTATTTGCTCAAGGAGTTGAAGAAATATCAAAACTAATTCAAGAAGGAATAGAAGAATATGAAGGTTCAAAAGATGCAAGTTCTGAATTATTAGATTCGAAATATCAATAAATTCATCCCAACAATTTATATAAATCTCTATATCGTTAATTTTACATGCAAGAAAACCAAGAATTAATAAAATTTATAGAAAATTTTTTCAAAAATTTGGGGGCAGACATAATCTTCAAAGAAGAACATCTGATTGTATCAAATGTTCCAGAAAATTTCGAGAAATTTTATGGTAAAAAATCTCCTTACAAATTTGTATTCAATGAAGAAAATCAACTAGGAGAAGCAGATTTAATTGAAAAAGGAAGCTATGCATTAAAAACAATTTCAAGTTACTTAGAAAATTCAGGACAAACAACTTTATTGAAAATAAATTTTGAAAACGAAGGAGAAGAGGAAATAAAAAAAAGAATAAATCTTCCAAATTCAAGAATAACAAATTTTAATCCTAAAAAAAAGTTTAATTTCTTTTTCAGGTTTACATTTCATACAACATACCAATATCTAAACGAATCAGAAAAAGTAATTAACAACATTTACATATATAATGGTGAGCAAATAGAGGGAGATTTATCCAATTATGATTTAGAAGAAGGGTCAAAAGAAGAAATCAAAGTTCCAGATATGAAAGAATCTTATTTTGTTGCAAAAGACGAATTAAAAAAAGTAGTTCTTCCAAAAACAGAACAAGTAGCAAGAGATTTGAATTTAAGGTTGGACAAAGAAATAAGAAGAATAAATAATCATTTTTTACAAGAAACAAAAGAAATAGAAGAAAATTTAGAGAAAGCAAAAGAAAAATTACACGAATATGAACTTCTTGGAAATGCTGAAAAAATTTACAAACAAATAGAAATAATAAGATCCTTAAAACAAAAAACAAATTTTGGTGAATTAGAAATCGATAAAGACAGAGCAATACAATTAGAAAAACAAAAGCATATTTTGAATATAAATAATAAATTGTTTAATACAACATTAATCTATTATCCTTTGAGTATTTTTGATATAACAATAGAAAACGAACATTCAAAAAGAATTGTTGAAATTTCATTTGACCCGTTGACAGAAAAATTAAATCCAATTTTTTGTGAAGCCTGTGAAAAAGAAACAAATGATTTACATTTATGTGCAACAGGGCATATTTCCTGTAAAGAATGTTCATCAACTTGCGAATCTTGCCATAAAACTTTTTGTAAAAAATGTTTGAATCACAAATGCGAACTATGTTCAAAACGGTTATGCAGGGATTGTTATACTCGTTGTTTTAGATGTGGAAAAATCATGTGTAAAACACACACAAAAGAAGACAAAGTTTCAAAAAGAGTTTATTGTAATCAATGTTTGAGAAGGTGTGAAAGATGTTCAACATTAAAAGAACCATATAGTTTTAGAAAAAGTAAAAAGACTGGAGCAGAAATTTGTGAAGATTGTTTCAGAAATGAGATGAAAGACAAAGTCCTAAAAGGTGTTTTTGATTAGTTGGCTTCTTTCAAATAATTGTCTAAAAAAATAATCATTTTCTTTTCATTTGAATAATAATCTCTAATTCTAAATAAATATCTGACAGTATCAACTAATGAATAATCTTTTGCATTTTCTATCTCATAACCTTTTTTTATATTTTCTTCAAAAACTTCTTTATAATAAATTTTTCCAAGTCTCTTAAACATTTTCCTGATAGTTTCATTCTCAGTTGTTCCACCACAAAAAACTTCTAGTGCATTCTCTAAACTGTTTCCCATTTAATTTTTCTCCTTAACAATTTTTTCTAATAATAAATATGTTTCAATATTTCCTTTTCTAACTTTTATTTTTTCAATTTTTTCTTTTAATTCTTGTAAATAAGATAAGGTGTTCCACAATAATTTATATTCTGCTTCTTTGTCCTCGCTATATCTATCAGCTTTTTCAAAAAAATAAGATTTTCCAATATTGTAAACTAATTCCTGTATTCGAACATCATCAAAATTCACTTTCCCATAATCCCTTAGGGATCTTTCCATCTTTTCATATTTCACAAAAAAACAAATAAACCAAATTATTTATATTTATCCTTATCTGCCAATCAATTATATAATGAATTTAAAATTTCTCAAGAGATGAAAATTTTAGATATGGATAAAAATTCCCGGCCAAGGGAAAGATTAGAACAATTTGGAGTTCAAAGTTTAAGTGACGCAGAACTTATCTCAATATTTCTTAGAACGGGAACAAAATCAGAAAATGTAATTGATATGTCAAACAGGTTAATTTCCCTTTATGGCATAGACGAATTATTTAATTGTACAATAAAAGAATTGGAAAAAATAAAAGGAATTGGAAAAGGAAAAGCAATGCAATTTTTAGCAATATCAGAATTGGTTAAAAGAATAAAATTAAAAGAAAAAAAGAAAAAAAGAATAAGTTCTGGAAAAGATATTTTTGATTTATTTGAAGAAAGATTAAAATCAGAAAAACAAGAACATTTTTTTACAGTTTTATTAAATACAAAAAATTTCGTCATAAGTATTCAAAAAATTTCAACAGGTATTTTGGATGCTTCAATCGTTCATCCCAGAGAAATTTTCAAACCAGCAATAAGAAATTCCGCATCAAGAATAATTCTTGTTCACAATCATCCATCCGGGGATCCAGAACCTTCAGAAGAAGATTTGGATATAACAAATAAACTAAAAGAATCAGGAGAATTGATTGGAATAGAAGTTTTAGATCATGTAATAATTGGTGATGGAAAATATTGGAGTTGGTTAGAGGACAATTAAACTTTCCTAGAATCATATGCCCAGTGCAACAAAGCTTGCCTTTGTTTCGGGCGACATTTAAGATTTCTTTTAGGGCAATTCTTTTTCAATTGTCCAAGGTGTCTCCTAAAAGCTTTCCAACGTTTAATTTGTATTTTATCATATTCTGGAATTCTTCTTCCAAGATAATATCTGCAATACCATTGAAACCATCCTCTTGGATCATGCTCAAAATTAATCCATCCTTTTCTAATCCAAACTTTCAAGGGTTGACTGGCCAAAACTTTAAAATAATTTAATTCTGGATTTCTTTTGTCTTTAGCAAATTTTGCTTTTGCAAACCAACTTTTAGGAAATTCTCTTTTACAATCCCTCATGTAAACGCCACCAAAAATTCCTAATTCCAACATTTGTTTTGGAGACAATTCAGGTTTAAATCCAGAATCAAAATTTTTTCCTACATGTTCAGTTAAATAATAAACATATTTTTTCTGTATTTTATCAGTAACAGATTTTTTCTTTTTCATTAAAAATAAAAGAAAACCTGATTTAATTAGTTATTTATCGAACATATTCGGTCCTTAGCTTTTATTTTTTCTTTTACTCTCAAAATTAGAAGGAGGTAATAAAATGAAAAGAACTTTAGATATAATCGCATTAATTCTAATCATTATAGGTGGCTTAAATTGGGGATTAGTTGGATTCTTTCAATTTGATCTTGTGGCCGCTATCTTTGGCGCCATGTCAATTGCCGCAAGAGTTGTTTATGCAATTGTAGGAATAGCTGCAATTTATGGAATATTTGCATTCTTCAAAGAAATGTAAAACTTAATTTATTTTTTATTTTATTTTTTTAGATTCTCCCCCAAAGATGAAAGGACTTCAACACCTTTAATCATAAAAGGTTTTTTGACTTCTTTCACCAAATCTTCAATTGCAAAAACCAAAGCCCAGTTAGAGATATCTTCTCTACCAATTTCTTTGATTCCTCTCTTGTTCATTTCTTTCCTTATTTCTTTTATATCTCTTTTCAACATATGTATAATTATACATATTTAGTATTTAAATTTATGTGTTCACTTATACATATGACAAGGAAGAGTATCTTGGAAGTGACAGAGGAAGTTTTGAAAACTTTGAAAAAAGAAAAAGAACTTTCAATAAAATCTCTCTCGGAAAAAGTAGATTCACAATGGAGAACAACATTAAAATCATTGGAATTTCTAAAAGGTGTTGGACTTGTAAGAGAAAGAAAAGGTAAAAAAACAAACAAAGAAGAAAGATTATTTAGTTTAAGAGACGCTCCAGCAAAATATGGAAAATGATTTCTAATATTTTAAAATTAAGAAAATAATCGGGACTATTTTATGCTATTTTTTGAGTTTAATTAGGATATCTTTTGTTAGAAATGTTGAATACTTTATGCACGCAGCGCGAACGGATAACATATTCCTAATATCAATTGAAAATAAACAATTTCTAATACTCTAAAATCAAAAAATAAAGAATCCCTTTGTTGGAAGGAATTATTTTAATTTCTTTATTAATTATTTGGTGGTTTTTTGAAAAATTATTGAAAAAATTTTCTAATTCTCGAATAGAATTGTATTTTTTAACTAATAATTTAACAAATCCCATGTAATAAATGTTATATTACATTATTTATTAAGCTTATGGTGATAAAATATATATGGCAACAGAAAAAAAGAAAACAAAAAAAGAAGTTCTTGAAAGATCAGTAAAACAATGCAATACTTACGGAAATGGTATTGGTGTTTTGATCACGAGAGAAGCAAAATCAATTGGACTTAAGAGTGGAAGCAAAGTTCAGGTGAGTTCTTACAAGGAAGGAAAAAAACAATTTATTGTTGTAGAAAGATTTCCTCCAGAAGAAGATTAAATTTTTTAAAAATAATTTCCAGCAAATTAATATTTAAATTTTAAAAAATTCAATAATCCTTCCGAGAATTTGTTTTCTACTTAATTATTTTTATTAAATTCTAGAACCACGTTCTTAGAATTTATTCAATCATTACGAGCGAAGCGAGTCAATTTAATCCCTCAAAACTTTCTTATTAATCAAATCAATTACAGTAGAAGCCTTCCCATCTAAAATTCCATCATCAATTAAATAATCTATATTTTTTTCAAGTTCTTTTTTCAAATCTTTAGGGTTTACAAGGTGTGGTTCACCAGAAACATTTACAGAGGTTGTAACAAACACTAATCTATTTTCTGAAATCCATTCGCTAAACCAATTATTTGGAATTCTAACCCCTATTCCAGTCAAGTCCCCCACCAATTCATTCTTGGCAATAGATTCATAATTATTCAATTCAACAATAAAAGTATATGGTCCAGGCAATTTAGCTAATTCATTCTCTCCCTCCAAATCCATAAAACAATTTTCCTTAATCCATTCAACATCTGGAACAATAACACTCATAGGTTTAGAATCTCTCTTTTTAATTTCCCTAATTTTATTAATCCCAGAACCATTCAAAGCATCACAACCAATGCCGTAAATTGTATCAGTAGGGTAAACAAATATTTTACCTTCCTTTATTTCATCAAAATAAAATTCAGAATTATTCAAAAATTCCTCTTTATTTATAGTTTTCATTCTAATTTCCTAACATTCCGAACCATCTGCAACTCTTCATTAGTTGGAATCACAAATATTTTAATCTTAGAATTTTCTGTAGTGATTTCTCCCTCAAAATTAGTTTTGTTTTTTTCTTCATCCAATTCAACTCCTAAAAATTTCAATTTATCTGCAATATGTTTCCTGATAATTGGAGATTTTTCTCCAGCCCCACCAGTAAAAACAATAGCATCACAACCACCAAGAACGGCCAAATGAGCACCAACCAATCTATCCAATCTATGCAAATAAACTCCCATAGCTCTTTTAGATTTCTCACAGGATTCCATCTTTTCCTCCAATGGCCTCATATCAGAAGTTAATTCAGAAACTCCTTTCAAACCAGATTCCTTGTTCAAAATCCTAGTAATTTCTTTAATATCCATCCCGGTTTTTTCCATCATGTATTCAATAATTCCAGGATCAATGGTTCCAGAACGAGTTCCCATTGCCAAACCCTCCAAAGGAGTCATTCCCATAGAAGTATCAACAGATTTTCCATCAATTGCACCACAAAGACTGGCCCCATTTCCCAAATGGCAACTAATAATCTTTGTATGTTCTTTATTCAACAATTTAATCACTTCACCAATAACATATTGGTGCGAAGAACCATGAAAACCATACCTTCTAACACCATGCTTCCTATACCAAGAATAAGGAACACTGTACAAATAAGCTTCCTCGGGCATTGTAGAATGAAAAGCAGTATCAAACACCGCATATTGATCAATTCCTGGCAAAATTTCCTCCATTGCTTCAATTCCTTCTATATTTGCAGGATTATGAAGTGGTGCCAAAGGAATCAATGTTTTCAATTCATAAATAATCTCCTCATTAATTTTCGTAGTTTTCATAAATTTCTCTCCACCATGAACAACTCTATGAATAATATTATCCAAACCCTCAAACAATTCTTTTTCTTTTAAAATATCAATAACTTTTTCTAAAGAAATTTTGTGGTTTTCCAAAGGAATCTCAATTTCTTCTTTTCTTCCTTGAAATTTAATTTTAATTCTAGAATTATCTAATCCAATTGCTTCACATAAACCAGATAAAACAGATCCTTCATTTTCAAAAACCTGAAATTTTATAGAACTTGACCCCGAATTTATTACTAATGATTTCATGAAGGAAACAAAAATATATTATTTTTAAATTTTCCCCTAATTTTTTGTTCAAGCAAAGCTTTAAAACCTGAAAAAAATAAACGAATTTATGAAAAAACAAGTTCTGGGTAGAGTAGAATCAATAAAGATAAAAGATAAAAAAATTAAAGCAAAGATAGATACTGGTGCAGAAAAAAGTTCAATTGATTTGAATTTGGCAAAAAAATTAGGTCTAACAAAAAATCTTTGGGGAATAAAAAAAATAAAATCTTCAAATGGAGAAGAATATCGGCCCATAGTGGAATCAAAAATTAAAATTAAAAATAGAAAACTTCCAGTTAAATTATCTATAACTAAAAGAGAAAATTTGAAATATCCAATTCTAATCGGGAGGGATGTACTAAAAAGAAATTTTTTAGTTGATATATCAAAATGCCATTAAAAATAGGAATTATAAGTCTTGGAGGAAAGAGTGCATTAAAAATTGCAGAAGTTTGTAAAAAATATTTTTCAGAAGTGGATTTGTTAAATATAAAAAATTTTGAAATACAAATAAATGGAGAATTAAAAATATTATATGATGAAGAAAAATTAAAAGAATATGATTGTCTTTACATTAGAGGGAGTTACAAATATGCTTTAATTGCAAGATCAATAACTCGGGCTTTAAACAAAGACACTTACATTCCAATAAAACCTAAATCCTACACAATAGGACATGATAAATTTCTAACTTTATTAGAACTTCAGAAAAAAGGAATTCCAATCCCAAGGACACATTATGCTTCAACAACAAAAGTTGCAAAAAAAATATTAGATTCAGTAGATTTCCCAGTTATAATGAAACTTTCCGAAGGAACCCATGGAAAAGGTGTAATGATTGCCGAATCAAAAAAATCTGCTTTAACTATTCTTGATTTATTGGAAGATTTTCATAAACCCTATCTTATTCAAGAATTTGTAGAAACAAAAAATACTTCCGATATTAGAGTTATTGTAGCAAAAAATAAAGTTTTAGCAGCTTACAAAAGGGTTGCAATAAAAGGAGAAATTCGTGCAAACATACATTCAGGAGGAACAAGAGAATTTCACGATTTAACAGAAGAAGAAGCAAATCTCGCAATACAATCAGCACAAGCAATAGGAGCAGACTTTTGTGGAGTAGATATTTTAAATGCAAAAAAACCTTCAGTCATTGAAATAAATTTAAGTCCAGCAGTTTCAGAATTAAAAGAAATTTGCAAAGCGGATGTTCCAGAATTAATAGCAAAAGAATTATTCATAAACACAAAAAAATTCAAAAAAAGACAGAAAGAAAAAGCAAGAAAAAAATTAAAACACAAATTTTAAACCTTCCACTTCTCAAACTTTTTCCTCTCATCCAAGTCGTTTTTAGAATAAGCTTTCCACAAATTTTCAACTAATTCAGAATCTTCTTTTTTATCATAAATAATACTTGGTCCAGCAATTCCTTCTTTCTTAAACATATTCCAATTCAATTTTTCTGCAAGAGATTCCAAAAAATCATTTTCATCTTTATCCTTACCAACAAAAATCAAACCTTCTTTCTTTAACATTCTTCCCTTTCTCAATAAACTAATCTCGGACATTGTTGGATTCGGAATATATTTCATCAATGCCTTTAATTTTTTAGCATAAAGAACTTCACACAACAAACAACCTCCTCCAGGAGTAGGGTATTCAATATTATATTTTTCTGCAAGTTTCATTTGCCTTTCTCTTCTCCTACCATGAATGTTTAATAATTTGTTCCTATCAACAATCCCTTCCTTTTCATAAACTGTTTCAGGCAACAATTTAGCAGACAAGGGTCTCAAAATTTTTCCAACCAAACCAGCTTTTTCTTCATCAAACAACAATGCTTTTTTCATCTGGCTCATGGGCCTTTGACCCAAAACTTCTCCCGTAAGAATAACATCAGCACCAATTTTTTCAGCTAATTTTTTTCCCTGAATAAAAATAAATATTTTACAATCCTTACAAGGATTAATAGCAGTTCCTATCCCATATTTTGGATTTTTTACAATATCAATATACTCTTTTAACAATTTTCCTTTTGTAGAATCTATAATATGCAACTTAAAATTATTTTTTTTAGAAAATTCTTCAATCCCTACAGGACTTCCGCAACTAGAACCAAAAGGCAACTTCACAAAACAAAGATGAACTTCAAAACCCAACTCCTCCATAAACTTGGCAGTAACACGAGAATCAAGTCCACCCGAAAATAATACTAATGCTTTGAGCTTTTTTTCTTTACTTTTCTCCATATTAAACGAGAGAACTAACTATTTTTAAGATTAACTGATAACAACAATATTTAATAATAATCTTTCCCTACAATTTTCATGTTTGGACAAAACAAAAAGAGAATTGAGTCTTTAAATTTGGCTACATTTATTCAAATGAAACCTATAAGCGAAAGATTTCTTGATGTGTATTGGAATTCCCAAATAAAAAAAGCAAAAAAATTAGATTGCTTACAATTTTCTCCAGAATCTAAATTAAAAAAATTAAGTTGGAATTCTTGGATTTCATTATCGAAATCAACTTTAACTTATCTAATTGATTTGCCTAAAAATTTCTACAACAAGCAAATTGATAAAGATGGAATTTTATATCTGACACCCCCCAAAATAAAAGAATTATATAAATTTGATAAAGTCCAAAAAATCAATAATAACTAATCAATAATTTCTTTCATCTCATCATTAATAAAATAACTATGTTTTTTTCCAGTATAGCTCAAATACAATTTATTTTTCGCTCTACTAATAGCAACATAAAACAATCTTCTTTCCTCTTCCTCTCGATCATATTCATACATTTTCAAATTTTCAATTACAGGATGGTCCGAAGACTTACAAGGAAAATTATTATTTGTACAACCAAGAACAAAAACATGTTCCGCTTCCAAACCTTTAATCGAATGAATAGTAGAAAGAGTAACATGTCCTTTCTTTATTTGCTGGTCTCTTTTTTCATCACTTTTCAAAATATGCCTAATTCTTTTTTTCTTCAATAATTCAGAAAAATCACTTAATTGCCTATTGGTCCTAGCCAAAACAAAAATTTCCTCAAAAGGCAAATCAACTTTCATTAACTCCTCCAATACAAATTCAAATTCTTCATTCTCGGTAGAGAAATTATTTAATTTAATTTTTTTCTCACTTTCAAAATCATGTTCCAAATCAGGCATTTTCATATTTTTAATAGAGTGATTCATTAATTCAACAATGTGATTATTGCTACGGTAATTTTTTTTCAAATTAATAATCTCTGCACCAGAATATTTATTTTGAAAATCTAAAATATAATTAACATCACTTCCACGCCAACCAAAAATTGATTGTCGAGGGTCACCCACACAAAATAAATTCTTTGGATTCAACAAATCTAATAATTCAACTTGGTTAGAATTCACATCTTGGAATTCATCAACTAAAACATGATCAAATTCTGGAATCTTTTTGGGATACATTTTAAAGAAATTCAAAACATCATTAACTTGATCCGCATAAGTTCTAAGTCCAGCACTAACCATATGTTTGTCCAGAAATTTAACAATTTCAAAAATCATTTTAGAATTTGCATAATCTTTTTCAAATTTAAATTCATCAAGAGGTTTTCTGGTAGTTTTGAAATATTCAAAAACACTAAAACAATCATTGACAAACATATTTTGTAATTGATATGATGTTTTATTCCTTTTCTGATTAGTGCTGAAATATTTATCAACAGCTTGTTCAATATTCAAATCTTGATAATCCAAAGCTCGAAGAATAGCGAACATTTTATCTTGGTAACTCGCAACTCTAACCTTTCTCCCATAAATTTTTCCACCATTTTTTAATAGAATTTTTTCGCAAAAAGAATTAAATGTTTCAACAATAGCTTTTATTCCCAACTCCTCCAATCTTTTCTGCATTTCTTCTTTTGCCTTTCTAGTAAAAGTTATTGCTAAAATTTTTTCGCCTCTAATTTTTTTCATTTTATTAAGGAATTGAATACGTTTTGTCAAGACAGTTGTTTTTCCAGAACCAGCTCCAGCAATACAAAGTATTTTTTCCTTTGGATTAATAATTGCTTTTTTCTGTTCTTGATTATATCCTTTCAAAAATTCTTCTAATTCTTTAAATGCCTTTATTTCTAAATCACTTATTTTTGTTTCAACTTCTTCATATTTTTCAGAAACTTTTTTCGAATTCAAACTAGGTTCAATCAATTCATTTTTCCCTTTAATACTAATTGACAACACTTTTGCAAATTTATTGAAAACAGAACCAGATAAGTCAATCATCCCATTAATAATTAAATTTTCAATAATTTCCAAAATTTTTCCCCTTTCCAAAAATCCCAAACAACCAAAATTATTCAATTCAAACAATTTATTTTTTTCAATAGAAGGATGATCATACTTTCCTAATAAAAAATCAGCTAACAAATTCTTTCCAACAGGAAAAGGAATTTCATTTAAACTTTTCAAAATAAACAAATAATCTCCTGAATCATCTCTTTTATATTCTTGAATAATCGACATAACTATTTGAAGTTTGATTTCACTTAAAAAGAATTGTTACTCCTCAATATTTCGAATCAATTTATTTTGTGATTTCTTTCTTTTTCAACTATTAAAGCATAATCATAAAAATGACTTATTTTTTTATAATAAATATCGGAAGTAATTACTTCTTCTGGGATTTCTGGATGCTTTTTTGTATAACTTTTGTAGCTTTCAATCAAAACTTTTGTGATTTTTTCAACATTTCCAATATCTTCCCCAGGATAAGAATAATCTAATAGGACATATAACCATCCAAACATTTTTTGATCTATTTCTTTCTCTAAACTTTTAGCAGTAAAATTCACCTCATCAAAAAAACTTTCCAAATCATTCATCTTATGTTTGCAATTTGCTGTAATTTATTATAGACATGTTGTATTGCAACCCTTTCAGCCAAAGGCTTGTAAACATCTTTGTTCAAATAATATTCTACTTTTTTGTAAAATTCTTTTTGGCAACCGAGATGTAATCTAATTCTATAATCTTCATTCAAATCTCTAAACCAAAGGTTGATAGTTTTTTCAATACCTTTCAATTTTTCTGTCATACAAAAACAAATCTTCAAAACTTTATTAATTATATTATTCTTTAGAACATAGTTTCTTTTTTGTTTTTTCTAACAACAGACTTCTCAAATACTTGAACCTTGAGAAGTCTATTGTTCGAGGGGATGAAATCGTGCTGAAATTCGACAAATCTCCAGCGGTCCTAAATTTTTGTTTTTCGAAATACTTGGTGCCCTTGGGGATTATTAACATCTTCAACAATGACCTTATTATTAAATTACAATATTGTCAAGAATAAAATCAATATAGAATTGTATGCGAATATGTTTTACGAATATATTCACTTTTTATAATTAATAATCAGAACAAAATTTACCCAATTTTTTTATAGAATAAACCAAAGATAAATTTTCATCAGGCATTTTATCATAAAAATCAGTGTAATATTCTCTAATTTTCTTGTCAATCAATTCTTCATCAATCATTGTTCTATGAGAATATTGTTTAACAATTAATTCAAGTTTAAATTTAATCTCATCATTCATTCCAACTTCCCTCGATTTTTTTCAATTTCATTTATTATTTTCCTCATGACTTTAACACTTAATGCAGGATATTTGCCAATTGCAGTTTCTTCAGAAAGCATCAATGCATCAGAACCATCCAAAATAGCATTAGCAACGTCACTAACCTCTGCATTTGTTGGAGTTTTAGAATTTATCATAGAAAGAAGCATTTCAGTTGCAGTTATATCAAATTTATTTTTCTTATGGCATTTTTTCATAATCAATTTTTGAACAATTGGAACTTTTTCATAAGAAATATTTTTTCCCAAATCCCCTCTCGCAAGCATAATACCATCACTAACATCAATAATAGAATCTATGTTATCTATTCCTTTTTGATTTTCAATTTTTGAAATAATTTTAACAGATTTATCATGAATTAATTTCCTTATAGAATTAATTTTTCTAACTCCATCAGCAAAAGAAATGGCCAAGTAATCAATCTTTTGAGAATTTATCCAATCCACCATTTTTTTAGAATTGATGTCAATTAAAATTTTACAATTATATTTTTTCAAAATAGATATGTTTCTTTCATATTCTTTTTTATTTCCATATTTTGTATTTATTCTAGCAATATTCATGCCATTTTCAATTAATCTTGGAATAAGATTTTGACTAGAAGGACCGATTGTTGCAATAATTTTTGCTGTCATTTTCACCTCCAAATTTACAGGAAAAAAGAGTTTTTAGATTTAACGAACAAACCAATGAAAAGGTTCATTTCTTGATTCAATGAATTTAACAGTTCCCATTAAAGCGAGCCTTTTACAAACAAATTTTGGTATAGATTTTTCCATATATTTATTATATAAATCCAAACAATAATCAATCTCGCTTGGTATGGAGCCAGTTCTATATTTTCTATAGCTAACTATATCCAAATATAAAAATTCATTTCTATTTTTTATCAAAGAATTCAAAGTTTGATCCCTTGCATCCATTGTAGAAAACATTTCTTTTTCAATCCCCTCCAATTTTCCAAACATCAAAATAATAGAAAAACAGAATTTAAAAAAATAATTATAATAAAAAATAAAAATTTTTGAAGTTATTCAGCTTGTAAAACAGCCCACCAAGGTTTTCTTGTTCTTATCACTTCACCAGTTTCCGCATCAACTTGAACTTCTGCATCAACATTTGTGTTAAAAATTCCAAAAACTTTAGCTCTTGCTCTTGTGTTAACTTCATATGCCATTTTTGTAGAATCGCCTTGACCAACCTCTTTCAATTCAATTGAACAATTTTCACACATATTTAATCTAAGCCTTTCAATTGCTCTTTCTGCTGCAACATCTGGCATAACTTTAATTTCAGCCATGTTTCCGTTAGAAAGTTGTGCATGAATTCTTGTTCTATTCTGAACCATTTCTTGAGTCAAGTTACACTCTTCACTACAATTAGCAGAGTATTCTCCAACTCTTAGCATCATTTGCTCACCTTGGCCCTGTATTCTCATTGTTTGACCTTTTTCATTTAGATATTCACCGCTTTGAAGCATCATTCTAGTTCCCATTTCACCATACAGTGCCGGGCTACCATTTTGACCTCCAGTGGCCATAACTTCATCATGCATATAACCAGTTCCATCTTTAGCACCCATTTCAACGGCACTAACAAGCCCAAATGCTAAAAGAGCAAACACAAAAAATATACTTAATTTTTTCATCTTTATACCTCCTTTCATATAATAACTCTAATTAAAACAGAGAATCAATTTATTTAAATTTTATCATTCAATCTTTACATCCATTTTTATCAATTTTTCTTCAATCTCTTTCTTGATAGAATCCAATTCTTCATCCATTTGAATTAATTTTTTTTCTTTAGAATTTTTTTCAGAAACAACTTCTTTAATTTCATCTTGCATTTCAGAAATATTTCTCTTTATTTTTTCCAATCCTAGTTCTTTAATTTCAATTTCTTCTATGTCTTTCTTTATTTCATCAATCTTTTTTATTTTTTCAGAAATTTTTTCATTCAATAAATTAGCGCCATCCAATAAAGTAACAAAATTATTTTCTCTAGATCTTTTGAAAATTTGCCTGAAATTTTCTCTACATTCTTTAACCAAAGACATTTCCTTTTCAAAACTATGGTAAAAACCTGCTAAAGTCTTGAAATCAATCTCTTCTTTCAATATTTCAATTCCTAAACCCAACTCTTTTTCTTTTTCCAACCTACTCTTTTTCTTTTTTTCATTTTCTAAAAATTCTGGAGAATCCTTTATTTTTTCAATTTCTTTTTCTTTGATTTTAATATTTTCTTTTAAATTATTAATCTTGATATCATCTTCTTTTATAGCTTTCAAAATTTCAAATTTGCCGTTTTCTATATTCTTTATTTCATTATTTTTTTCTTGTATCGACGAAATAATTTTTTCGTGAACTATTTCCGCATTGTCTTTAACAATTTTTTCAATATCTTGCAAGAATTTTTTCAATATCTTTTTCGTATTATTAGTATCTTCTCGTATAAGAAAACTAGCTTTTGCAAAATTAATCTTTGATCTTTCTTCAAAACTCCTAAAAATGGAATTAATTTTCCCAATAAAATTTTTCCCATTACTTATTTTTTCCAATTCTTCTTCCAATTTTTTCAAATGGATGATGTAGTTAACTAAATTTTCTTTAACGATATTTTTTACTCTTTGTTCAACTTTCCTATCACTTAAATCAGTTTTTCGCAAAACTTCAATCTGTTCGTTTAATTCAGAAATAAAATCTTGGATTCTTGTTTTTGATTCAAGAAATATTTTTCTTTCCCTTTCTCCAATTTCAGTATTTTTCTTTAGAAGCCACTCATCAAAACCTTCCCAAGAAATAACTTCCGTTTCAAGAACTTCTTCTTTCTTTTTTTTGAATAAATTAAAAAATCCCATAGAAAATAAACTCAAGACTCTATTATAAATTTTAGTATAATATATTATCAAATTACAATAAGATATAAAATTAAAAAGAAAAAGGGAGAGCATTGAAATTCTTACCAATCACCTCTCTCCCGCTTACCGAAGCAAGCACTCAATCAGATCAAGGAACACGACCGAAGCCGCAATCCAAGAATGGATTAAGTAATATTGTTAAATAATTAGAGTTTATATGTGTTTCGGACTTCTAAAAAGTTAATACAAAATATGAGCTTCTGTCCATAAGTAATACAAAATAAAATAATTGATATAATATTATAAAATTAAAAAGAAAAAGGGAGAGCATTGAAATTCTTACCAATCACCTCTCT